>CABQHR010000125.1 GCA_902463875.1 uncultured Collinsella sp. | reverse complement strand
GCATCCCAGGGCACCGCACCCGTTTCGTTTGAGATGTTCCCGCCCAAGGGCGAGCTTACCCTCAACACGGCTCGCGAGGTGGCAGGCAATCTGTGCAAGCTTTCGCCGAGCTTTGTCTCGGTCACCTGCTCTGCCGGCGGCTCGGGCAACGGCGCCACCACCGCCCCCATCGCGCATATGATTACGAGCGAATTCAATACACCCTCGGTGGCACACCTTACCTGCGTGGGCCGGTCGCACGCCGATATCGCCGCCAAGATCGACGAGTATCGCACCGCCGGCGTGGAAAACATCCTGGCCCTGCGTGGCGATCTCCCTGCCGGCGCGACCGAGGGCGACAAGCCCGCCTCCGACTACGCCTACGCCCGCGACCTCATCCCCGAGCTCGTCGACGCCGGCTTTTGCGTGGGCGCCGCAGCCTACCCCGAGGGCCACATTGCCTGTGAGGATCTCAACCTCTCGGTCGAACACCTCAAGCAAAAACAGGACGCCGGCGCGAGCTTCTTTGTGACGCAGCTCTTCTTTGATAACGAGTGCTTCTACCGTTTTCGCGAGCTTGCCGACAAGGCCGGCATCACCGTGCCCATTACCGCGGGCATCATGCCGTTTATGGGCAAGTCGCAGATCAGCCGCATGGTCTTTATGTGCGGCGCGTCGCTGCCCTCCCCCGTCATCAAGATTCTCGCCAAGTACGAGAACGACCCCGAGAGCCTGCAGGCAGCCGGTGTAGATTATGCCGCCCGCCAACTTTGCGACCTCAAGGAGCACGGTGCCGCCGGTCTGCACCTGTACACTATGAATCGTCCTGCGATCGCCGCGACCATTATGGAGCGCCTAGGGTAATGGAAAAACCGCACATCGATACAACCGCTGTCGAAGTGCCGGCCGACCTTGCGTCGCCGGCGCTTTATCGTATCGATGATGCCCACCATCCCCGCGTCGACCGTGCCGAGATGTTGCGCTATCTGGGCTACGGCGGTCAGCAGATTGAGCCCGAACTGTCGCAGCGTATTGAGCTTGTCGTTGAACGTCTGGAACTGGACATTGAGCCCCGTGGCGTGCGGCGTGTGTTTACCGTCGATGCCACGGGCGTGGACGAGCAGGGAGAGCCTTGCATTCGCTTGGTCGGCACCAACGTTGAGCTGCGCGGTCGCGATATCTATCGCCACCTCAAAGACGCCCGCCTTGCCGCACTCATGGCATGTACTCTCGGCATGGACGCCGAGCGTCGTCTGCGCACCACGGGAGCCCAGCAGCCCCTGGAGGGAGCCGTGCTCGACGCCGCATGCTCTGCCTATGTAGAAGCCGCTGTCGAGCAGATGGACCAGCAGGTCAAGGCTGCGGCCGCCGCACACGGACTCGCCGGTAACTGGCGCTTCAGTCCCGGCTACGGCGACTGTCCGCTTACGGCCCAGCGCTCGATCGTGGCTGCGCTCAACGCCACACGACTCATCGGGCTTACCGTCACACCCACCAGCCTGCTCATGCCCACCAAGAGCGTGACCGCGGTGATCGGTCTGTTCGACGGCGAGGTCCACGACGCCCAGAGCCGCCCCACCTGCAATATCTGCCGCATGCGCGAGCACTGTCGCTTCCGCGCCGCCCACACCACCTGCTATTCCAGCCATTAGGAGCTCATTGATGTTTACTCCGCTTATCACTCATGATCTGGACGGTGCCGCGCTGGCGGCGCCTGTTGATGCCGCACACCGCAAAGGCACCACGTACAAGACGCGCACGATCGACGACCTTCGCATTAAGGACGATCGTCTGCGCGCCGCCATCGAGGGCACGGGACACCTGCTGTTCGACGGCGGCATGGGTACCATGCTGCAGGCGGCCGGCATGAAGGCCGGCGCCCTGCCCGAGCTGCTCAACTTTGAGGAGCCTCAGGTCATTACCGACATCCAACGTCAGTACGTCGAGGCTGGCTGCGACGTGATTACCGCCAATACCTTTGGTGCCAATGCCCACAAGCTCGACAGCGCCGCCACCGTGGCAGACGTCTTTGCCGCGGCCGTCGCCTGTGCCCGCGAGGCCGGCGCCCGCTACGTCGCCGGCGACATCGGCCCCATCGGCGCGCTGCTTCGCCCCTTGGGTACCCTCAGCTTCGACGAGGCCTACGATCTCTTTGCCGAGGAAGTGCGCGCCGGCGTCGCTGCGGGCGTCGACCTCTTTATTATCGAGACTATGACCGACCTGGCCGAGATCAAGGCTGCTGTCCTCGCCTGCCGCGAGAACTCCGACCTGCCTGTCTTTGCCACCATGACCTTTGAGGAAGACGGCCGCACCTTCTTGGGCACGAGCCCCGAGGTGGCCGCCATCACGCTCGACGCCATCGGCGCCGATGTCCTGGGCATCAACTGCAGCCAGGGACCGGCCGAGCTCCGAGGGCTCGCTGCACGCATGCTCACCGTTACCGACAAGCCCGTTATGGTGCAGGCCAATGCGGGACTGCCCCGCGTGGACGATGACGGCAACACCGTCTTTGACATCCAGGCCCCCGAATACGCCAAGGCCGTCGCCGGCATGATTGCCGACGGCGTGAGCGTCGTGGGCGGCTGCTGCGGAACCACGCCGACGCACATGGCGGCACTTCGCACCCTCATCGACAACCACACGCCCAGTCCGCGCCACCGCAAGCCCAGTATGTCGGTCACGAGCGCCCAGACGGTCGTGGACCTTCCCTGCAATGGCCACAAGATCGCCGTCATCGGCGAGCGCATCAATCCCACCGGCAAGAAGCGCCTGCAGCAGGCCCTGCGCGACGGCGACCTGGACTACGTCGTGAGCCAGGGCATCAGCCAGCAAGAGCAGGGCGCCGACATCCTGGACGTCAACGTGGGCCTGCCCGAGATCGACGAGGTCAAGATCATCCAACAGGCCACCGAGCAGCTCCAGGGCTCCACGCTGCTGCCGCTGCAGATCGACTCCACCGACCCCGCAGCCGTCGAGGCGGCCGTGCGCCGCTACGCCGGCAAGCCCATCATCAACTCGGTCAATGGCAAGCAGCAGATCATGGATGAGATCTTTCCGCTGGTCGCCCACTACGGCACCAACGTCGTCGGCCTCACGCTCGACGAGGGCGGCATCCCCGATACCGCCGAGGCCCGCTTCGCCATCGCCGAGCGCATCGTGGCCGAGGCCGCCCGCTACGGCATCGGCCCGGACCGTATCCTCATCGACTGCCTGGTCATGACCGCCTCGACCAATCAACGCCAGGCCGAGCAGATCCTGCGCGCCATGTCCCTGTGCAAGGAGCGCCTGGGCGTCAAATGCGCGCTCGGTGTGTCGAACATCAGCTTTGGTCTGCCTGCCCGCCCGCTGCTAGGCTCGGTCTTTTTGGCCGCCGCCTTTGGTGCAGGTCTGGACGCCCCTATCATGAACCCGGGCTCCAAGCGCTTTATGGACACCGTCTACAGCTATCGTGTGCTGAGCGTTGAGGACGAGGGCTCGACCGGATACATCGAACGCTACGCCGGCTGGACCGACCCGTACAAGATTGCCGCCAACCCGGCGGCGGCTCAGACCGCATCGACCGACGCCGCGCCCGCTGCCAGCGCCACCACCCCCGACGGCAATGACGACCCGATTCGTCGCATGGTCGTCTCGGGCCGCAAAGGCGAGATCGCTGCCGAGACCGAGCGTCTGCTGGCAGACCACGACGCCATGGACCTCATCAACAATCACTTTATCCCCGCTCTCGACGAGGTTGGCGTCCTCTTTGACCAGGGAAAGTTCTTCTTGCCGCAGCTTATGGCCTCGGCCGAGGCCGCGCGCGTGGGCTTTGACACCATCAAGCGCCTGATGCCCGCCGGCGAGATTGCCGACAAGGGCAAAATCTGCGTGGCCACCGTTAAAGGCGATATCCACGACATCGGCAAGAACATCGTCAAAATGCTGCTCGACAACTACGGCTACACCGTCTTTGACCTGGGCCGCGACGTCGATCCGCAGGAGGTACTCAAGACCGTCAAGGAGCGCGATATCAAACTCGTCGGCCTCTCGGCGCTTATGACCACCACCGTCGTCGCCATGGAGGAGACCATCAAGCTGCTCCATGCCGAGGTGCCGGGCGTCAAGATCATCGTAGGCGGCGCCGTGCTCACCCCCGAATACGCCAAGCAGATCGGCGCGGACTACTACGCCAAGGATGCCGCCGAAAGCGCGCGCATCGCCGAAGAGGTCTTTGGGCAGTAACACAACGGAAACAACCGAGCACCAAAACGTGCCGCATGCGCCACTTGGCACGTGCGGCACGTTAGAATAGAAAAGACTATGCTCGTTTTGGCAGATAGGAGCGCAAGGATGGCGATCACGCCCGCAGAAATCGCGGAAACCCGCGGCATGGTTGAGGAACAGAACCTCGACATCAGGACCATCACTATGGGTGTTTCGCTCATGGGTTGCGGTGACGAGAACCTCGACCGCATGTGCACGAAGATCTACGACCACGTGACGCACACGGCTGAGCATCTGGTCGAGACCGCCGAGAACCTCGAGCGCGAGTACGGTATCCCCATTGTCAACAAGCGCGTTTCCGTCACCCCGGTGGCGCAGATCGCCGCGTGCTGCAAGGATGAGGACCTCACCCCCATCGCGCACGCCCTCGACCGCGCGGCCGAGACCCTCGGCATCGACTACCTGGGCGGCTTCTCCGCACTCGTCCAGAAGGGCATCGGCGACGCCGACCGCCGCGTCATCCAGTCCATCCCGCAGGCGCTCGCCACCACGAGCCGTGTCTGCTCCAGCGTCAACGTCGCCAGCCTGCGTGCCGGCATCAACATGGACGCCGTGCTCATGGCCGCCCAGACCATCATCGACGCCGCTAAACTCACGGCCGATGAGGATTCCGTTGGCGCATCCAAGTTTGTCTGCTTTGCCAACATGGTCGAGGACTCCCCGTTTATGGCGGGCGCTGTCCACGGCGGTGGCGAGGCCGACGCCGTCATCAACGTGGGTGTCTCGGGCCCCGGCGTTATGGCCGCAGCCCTGGAGACACTGCCCGATTCCGCATCGATGATGGAGGTCGCCGAGAAGATTAAGCAGACCGCCTTTAAGATCACCCGTGCCGGCGAGCTCATGAGCCGCGAGGCCGCCCATCGCCTGGGGGTCGAGAAGGGCATTGTCGACCTGTCGCTGGCTCCCACGCCTGCCATCGGCGACTCCGTTGCCCGCATCCTCGAGATCATCGGCGTGGGCACCTGCGGTGGCCCGGGCACGACCTGCGCGCTCGCCATGCTCAACGATGCCGTCAAGAAGGGCGGCGTCATGGCCAGCTCCAGCGTGGGCGGTCTCTCGGGCGCTTTCATCCCCGTGTCCGAGGACGCCGGCATGATCGCCGCCGTCGAGGCCGGCGCGCTTTCGCTCGAGAAGCTCGAGGCCATGACCTGCGTGTGCTCCGTTGGCCTGGACATGATCGCCATCCCCGGCGACACCCCGGTCGAGACCATCGCCGGCATCATCGCCGACGA
>CABQHR010000124.1 GCA_902463875.1 uncultured Collinsella sp. | reverse complement strand
TCGGGGGCAATCTGAACCTTGACCTTACGGCCGTTGAGCGTAAAGGAAAGATCGATGAGTTTGGCAGCCATTAGCGCACCTCGCTAGAATCGACGCCGGGCACGCGGCGGCAGGAATACTCGTCCGTGGCGAACTTAGGGATCTGCACGGTCTCGAGCTCGCGGGCAAGCGCGGCCGAAAGCTCGATACCGGCGGCGCGGCGCACGGCCTGGATGGCGAGCGGGGCCGAGATGCGGCGGCGGTAGTCGGCCGAGCCCCACAGGTTGGTGCCGTAGCTCAGGGCACGCACGGATGCAGCCAGGGCGCGCAGCTCATCCTCGGAAGGCTGCTCGCTCACCAGGCCACATGCCTCACCCTGCAGCAGGGTCGCACGCAGCGGGCGGGCACCCACGGTGACATGCCAGCTGTTGTCCCACCAGGCGGCGGTGACGTTTAAGGAGGGGAAGTCGGTCGCGGCCTTGCGCACGGCCTCGTAGCTCGCACGGTAATCGTGCTTGACGACCACGACGTGCTCGATCACGTCGCGCACATAGCCCATGTTCACAAACTCGGCAAGCGGAACGCGGCCGGCGCCCGTCAGCTCAACATAGGAATCGAGCGCGAGGAAGGCGGAGAGAACGTCCGAGAAGCCAAAGCGGCCGTAGATGCTGCCGCCCACCGTGGCGGTGTTGCGCAGCTGCACGCCCACGATGTCGTGGACGGCGAACTCAAAGACATGGTTGACAAGCGCGTTGAGCCCGGCATGGCGCTCGAGCTGGCGCAGGGTACACATGGCACCGATGCGAAACTCGGTCTCGGTCTCCTCGATCTGGTCGAGTCCGCAGGCCGAAAGGTCAATCGCCGTCGCCACGCGACGCGAACCCAGGCGCATCCAAATGCCACCGCCCACAATCTTGTTGTTGCGGTTCTTCTGTAAGAGCTCATAGGCTTCGGCCGCGTTTCCAACACGGACGTAGGTACCGAACTTGAGCACGTTCTCCCCCATCTCTTCACTTGTCCAGTACCTTTTAGTGTACCAAACGAGGGGCCGCACACCGTTTTAGGACAAAATCCACCCACCCATCCACAACTTGCGGTGATATACGGACTGATTAGTCGTTCTGGAACGCAAAACAGTCCGTATATCACCGCAAGTTATGAGGAGTCCTCCGGGATAGAAAAGGCTCCCAGCCGGAATGGCTGGGAGCCTCATCACATGCTATATCGAGCGAAGATTTAGCAGACGCCCTGGGCGAGCATGGCATCGGCGACCTTCAGGAAGCCGGCGATGTTGGCGCCCATGACGAAGTTGCCCTCCTCGCCGTACTCCTTGGCGGTGTCGTCCACGTTGTGGAACATGCCGCGCATGAGCTGCTCGAGCTTGCCGTCGACCTCCTCGAAGGTCCAGGACAGGTGCTCGGCGTTCTGGCTCATCTCCAGGCCGGACACGAGCACGCCGCCGGCGTTGGCAGCCTTACCGGGCATAAAGGCGACGCCGTTCTCCTGGAAGTAGGTCGTGGCCTCGATGGTCGTGGGCATGTTCGCGCCCTCGCCGACCACCTTGCAGCCGTTGGCGACGAGCGCCTGGGCGTCCTCGAGCAGCAGCGTGTTCTCGCGAGCGCAGGGCAGCGCGATGTCGCAAGGAAGCTGCCACACGCCGCGGCCGTCGCCCTCGTGCCACACGGCATTGGGCTTCTCGTCGACGTACATAGCGAGCGTAACGCCCTTGTCGTGGCCGGAGCGCTTCTTGTTGTAGACGTGCTCAAGCACGGTGTAGTCGATGCCGTCGGGATCCTCGACCCAGCCGTGGGTGTCGGAGCAGGCCAGCACCTTGCCGCCGAGCTGGGAGACCTTCTGGACCGCGTAGATAGCGACGTTACCGGAACCGTGAACGACGACGTTCTTGCCCTCGAAGGAGTCACCGCGGCTCTTGAGGTACTCGTCCACAAAGTAGACCAAACCGTAGCCGGTGGCCTCGGTACGGGCGAGCGAGCCGCCAAAGGAGAGGCCCTTGCCGGTGAGGACGCCGGTCCACTCGTTGGTCAGGCGCTTGTACTGACCGAACATGTAGGCAACCTCGCGGCCGCCAACGCCCAGGTCGCCGGCGGGAACGTCGGTATTGGGGCCAATGTGGCGATAGAGCTCGGTCATGAAGGACTGGCAGAAGCGCATGATCTCGTTGTTGGACTTGCCCTTGGGGTCAAAGTCGGAGCCGCCCTTGCCGCCGCCCATGGGAAGGGTGGTCAGGCTGTTCTTGAGGATCTGCTCCAGACCCAGGAACTTGAGCATGCCCAGGGTGACCGTCGGGTTAAAGCGCAGGCCGCCCTTGTAGGGTCCAATGGCAGAGTTGAACTCGACGCGGTAGCCGCGGTTGACTTGGACCTTGCCCTGGTCGTCGACCCAGGGGACACGGAACATGACGATGCGCTCGGGCTCGACGAGGCGCTCAAGCAGGGCGGCCTCCTCGTACTCGGGATGGGCGTCGAGCGCCGGCTGGATGGTGCCGAGGATCTCGGTCGCGGCCTGGATGAACTCAGGCTGCTCGGGATAGCGGGCCTTGAGCTCGTCGAGAACTTTCTGCGTGTAGCTCATGCTTCCTCCAATTGATGGAAAAGAAAAGTATCGTTCGAGGCGCCCCATGCGCCGCGAGCTTTATCGAGTATGGATAATATCGCACTGTTGCAGCAAAGTTACGCATAAGCCGACGAGCAGATGTTTCGTTTTGATTACGATGCAGGTAGAAGCGTTTTTGAGTGCCTGACATGCAAAACCCGTGTTTCAAACCTGTTTCGTCCACGTGTTCCAAGCCACCACATTGGGGACAGGCACCTTTGTGGTGATGTTGGTGGTTAGAGGACGAGCTGATGGTAGTCGGCAGGGGTTATGCGGCCTTCGGTGGCAGCGCGGAAGGCGGCGAGAGCATCGCCCGAGAACGGCATGGCCCAGCACAGCCCACAGCCGGCGGTGATGGAGCCGGGCAGCGGCATG
Organism: uncultured Collinsella sp.; assembly: GCA_902463875.1. Classification (GTDB taxonomy): domain Bacteria; phylum Actinomycetota; class Coriobacteriia; order Coriobacteriales; family Coriobacteriaceae; genus Collinsella. Next base: position 2,517 of record CABQHR010000124.1, on the reverse strand, counting down.
ATGCGCCCGGGCACACCGGCGGCAAGGCACAGCTGCTCGCATTCCATCACATCGAAGGTGCTATCGAACGAAACGATGATCTTGCGTTCATGGTCGAGAGCATCACCGGACGGGCCTTCGCGGTGTGCATCGCGATACGCCGCGGCGGCCGCTTCCTCTTCCGCAGTATGTCCACAGCCACCGCAACCGCAGGTACAGGGTTCGGACCCGTCGCAAGTGCAAGGTTCTCCCGTGTCGGGACAAATATCGTGAGACATGGCAACTCCAATCGTCTAGGCGAGCAACTCGGCCGCCGCAAACTCCTCGGGCGTATTGACGTTTTCGAAGCAGAGCGTCGAGCCGGCGACCGCGACAATCTGAGGCTCGTCCAAGTACCCGGCGTTCACCCGGTCAATCAGGCAGCGGATTCGCTGACGGTCACCGGCGAGCAGCTCTTGGGCAACCGGCGCACACGCGTCACGGCGCCAGACGGCGCAAAGCGGCTCAATCCCCCGCTCCTCGCGCGGCACGCACACGTCGAGCGCCTCGGCCTCGACACAGCCAGCAAGGGCACCGATAAGCTCCGAAGAGACAAACGGCATATCACAGGCGACGATAGCAACGAGAGGCAGCCGGGCCGCAGTCAGCGAACTCGCGATGCCGCGCATGGCGCCCGCCGGCCCCTCAAGGTCCGACACTATTCGCGGCACCAGGCCGCCAAACGCGCGCTCCTCAAGGTAGACAAGCTCGCTGGGACGCGAAGTCGTCACGACCAACTCGCCGGCAACTGGCGCCAGCCGACCCAGCACGCGTTCGATGAGCGGCTCGCCGCAAAACGCCATGCGCGCCTTATCACAGCCCATGCGCGAGGACAGCCCACCCGCTTGGACGACACAAGAAAGATCGGCACGTCTTACGGTAGTCATACGGCAAAACACCTCCATCGGCATGCTCGAAACCCGGTGCACGAAGCTAAATACAGCCACCGAAATAGCAGCGCTACGAAAAGCTCGTGCAAAAACAAAACAGCGCCTTTGCGGCACGCAGCAAGACCGCGAGCACAAAAGCGCTGGTAGCATATGGCGGGAACGTATGTGAATCGAACACATCCAAGACGTTTTGCACGCCTCGCAACGGTTTTGAGGACCGCGGAGCCCACCGGAGCCCATCCGTTCCCAAGTGCGGCGGTATTTTACCAAACCGAGCAGCCGATCTAGCGCAGGGACCTCAGGCCGCCGGCCTCCTTGTCGAGCACCGTAAAGCGCACGGCATCTAGGTGCTCCAAGATGCTGATTGCACGTTTGCGCGACACACCCAGGGCCTCGCGCAGCACGCTCGTGGTGGCTGCGCCGCCGGCTGCCTCAATGGCAGCGGCGACGAGCTCACGCGCATGGGCCTCGGCGGTAGCAGACAGGGCAACGTCGCGCTCGACCTTAACGATCGAGCGATTGAGCGAAAGCTCGCGCAGGGCACGCGTCATGGTGTCGCGACCGAGCTGCAGCTGTTCGCCCACCTCGGGAAGCGCCGGTGCATCCAGGCCAGCCTCGTCAAGCAGCGCGACGATGCGCTCGCAAGCCTCTCGCACCACGCGTGCCGCCGCGGCGGCCGAATGAGGATCGAATACCTCGGCGCCCTCGGCGGCGCACACGCCACGCGAGCAGCCCTCGGCAATCAGAGCCGCGGCAACGCCTTCATCAGCGGCAGGCCACGCTGCATGGGCAACGGCGCCGGGCGTAAAGCCCGTTTCCTTGGGGGCCGCCGCGTGCATGGCTGACAGGGTCGCCGCCAGTGAATCCATCGCAGCGTCGAGCACCACGGCGTCCGCCAAGAGGCCTGCATCGCCCGCGGCAAGCTTGCGAACGGAGCCCTGCGCCACCAATCCGCGCAGTGCGGCATCGGCCTCGCCGACACCAAGATCCAAAGCCTCGGCAACATCAGCCGTCGTAACCGGCAGCGTCTGTAGCGCCAGCCAAGCGCCCACACCGCCCGCGATATCGCCGGCCTCAAGCGCCACATACAGCGCACGCTCTCCTTCGGCAAGCTCGCGCGAACGACGGCAACGCGAAAGCAGCACACGCCCGCCGCCAATGAGCATAACGGGCGAATACGACAGCACCACAGCATGGTCTCCGGCTCGCAGCGGCAACGGCTCCTCCAAGCGCACCTGCACGGTACGGGTCTCGCCCACCGCCATGGGGGCCTCGCCCTCCAAAAGCATGATGCGGCCGACAACCTCGGCCGTACCCGCCATCACGTGCACACGCGCGCCCGACTCGAGCACGCGCGGCTTGGCACCCTCGCGACCCAGGTAGGTGAACGTCATCATAAAGCGTAACGTCTGACCAAAACGGTCTGCCACGCCCAGCATCTCGCCGCGGTCAAGTGCCGCGACACCGTCACCAACCAGGTTGAGCGCCACGCGTTGCCCAGGCAGCGCGCGCGGCGTATCGCCATGCACCTGAATCCCGCGCACACGACAGACCGTACGCGACGGCAAAGCCATCAGCTCGTCGCCCACCGCAACCGGCGCATCGTGCA
>CABQHR010000123.1 GCA_902463875.1 uncultured Collinsella sp. | reverse complement strand
ATCATGTTCTTGGCGACGCGGTCTTTAACGGACCCGGCGGGGTTGAAGTATTCCAACTTGACGAGCACGCGGGCCTTGAGGTCCTCATCGGCCTCAAAGTGGGTGAGCTCCAGGAGCGGGGTGTGGCCGATAAGCTGATCGATGGACGTGTAAACCTTGCTCATGATGAACCTCCAAAGTGTTCAAATGACTGGATACCGTGTGGTTTTACGGTGTGTCTAGCAGCTAAACCCACAAACCTTATAGGTTGTTCGTTTAGCTGTTGGGAAGCATAGTAGACACTAAAGCCTAGTAATGCAATAGGAAATAGGAGATTATTGCAAGTTGATTAACCATCTTGACCGGAACGGGTATTTTCAAAGCCAATTTTTCGGCTAGAATTTCAACGGACTAAAAGACCGAAAGGCAGCACTATATATGTTGGTTTCTACTAAGGGCAGGTACGCCCTGCGCGTTATGGTCGACCTGGCCGAGCACCAGGCGACAGGCCGTATCCCGCTTAAAGAGATTGCGGCGCGTCAGGGTATTTCGGAGAAGTACCTCGAGAATATTCTGGCTACGCTCGTGCGCGCCAATATGCTCTCGGGCATGCGCGGCAAGGGCGGCGGCTATGTGCTCACGCGCCCGCCCGAGCAGTACACGGTGGGCGAGATCTTGCGCCTGACCGAGGGCAGTCTGGCGCCGGTCGCCTGCTTGGATGGCGACTGCAAGGGTTGCTCGCGATCCGATGAGTGCCCCACGCTCGACGTGTGGAAGAACCTGGACAAGCTCATCAACGATTACCTCGACGGCGTGACGCTCGACCAGCTCGTCGCCCCCAACGAAGGCTACGACTACGTCATCTAACCCCACTTGCCATGTGGGGGCAGGGTGGAAACGGTAGATTTTCTTGCCCTCTGAGACTTGGCAAATAAGAAGGCCGCCCATTTTTGCGATGGGCGGCCTTTGATTTGGTCCGATGCGTTTGTGTGTCGGGGGCGTTCTACTCTTCGGCAATACTATCGAGGATGCTGCGCATGATGGACACTAGGATGCTGCCCATAAAGGCCGAGCCAAAGCCGGCGATGGAGATGCCGACGCCCAACAGGTTGACCGACAGGTAGCTTGCGAGCTCCAGCATAAAGCTGTTGAGCACGAGTTGGAAAATGCCGAGCGTAATGATCGTGAGCGGCAGCGAGATGACCGTGAGGAACGGTTTGACGAACGAATCGACGATGTTGAGGAACAGTCCCACAAAGGCAAAGCAGACCCAGGCCTCGGCAAAGCCGAAGGGTTGGATACCGGGGACGAGGAACGTGGCGATCGCGATGGCGATCGAGGTGAAGAGCCAGTTAAGCATAAAGCGCATGGCGTGAATCCTTTCTTGCGCCGGGGTTGCTGGCGCCGCGTGAAGCGGCTGGTGGCGGCGACTTGGATGGTTGCGCGGGCACGCCGCGGTGTTTGGGCGCCCATTGTCTCAAATATTCGTGGAGCTTACGTGCGCATTCGGTTTCTAAACGGCGTTCGTCCTGAAAAACGTGCCGCTGACAGAGAGTCTTGTCGCTTTAGTTTAGTGGTGTGCTACACTGCTACGGGCAAATGCCCCATGCATTAGTTTTATTGCATAGAACGGGCGAACGATGCCCGATGTCAGTATCAACTTCGATGCCTTTTGGCGGGTTTGGCGGTGATCGATGAATATCGAGAACATGTTTGACAAGCCTGATGTCAAGCAGCTGGTCCACGCATTTAGTCTTTTGGACGACGAGAACGATATCCAAGCGTTTTTAACCGATATCTGCACGCCGCGCGAGATTTGCGATTTATCGCAGCGCCTGCAGGTCGCGCGTTATCTGGATGAGGGCGAGCCCTATGTTGAGGTTCAGGCCCGCACCGGCGCTTCGTCCACCACGGTGAGCCGCGTGTCCAAGGCGCTTAATGGCGAGTACGGTGGCTATCGCAAGATCCTCATCAAACTGGAGGATGGCGAGTAGGCCAGCGGCGACAAACGAATTGCGCAGAACCGTCCCTTCGGGGGCGGTTTTTTGGTGCATTGGGGTCAGGTTTGTTTGCACCAGCGGGTGGCAAGTCTGTCTCCGATGCACCAAAAGATGTTGGTGTGGTGCCATGTTGTCCGCGTGGGCGGGTAGGATGGATGCATTGATTATTGCGAACGGTTTGAGTGGAGGACCATGCCTGTTCGAATCTATACCACCAATGCCGGCACGGATTTGAGCGATGCCGAGGCGGCGCTGCTTGCCGACCTGGTTGCCCGCCACGGGCGCGCCGTGTTGCTGGCGCCCTCGTTTGCCGAGCTCGACCTGTGCCGTCACGATGCTGCGGTTGCTGGTGCCTCGCTGGGCGTTGACTACAAAACCCCCGCGTCGTGGCTTCGTTCGCTGTGGGAGCTTATGGGCGATGGCCGCAGCTTCGTCGACAACATGCAGCGCCAGATGCTGTTCTCGGACATGATCGCCCGTCGCGACGATGCCGACCTGCAGCCGCTTTCGCGCAGTCAGGGCACGGTGCGCATGCTTGCGCGCATGGCCCGCGATGTGCTGCCGGGCGTAGCGGGAACGGATGCCGAGCGCTGCCGCGATACCGCCGCTCAGCCCGAGCCCAAAAGCGACGCCGAGGCCCGCGTGTTTGAGCTGTTGAGCGCCTATGCGAGCGGCCTGGACCGTCGAGACATGGTCGAGCCCTGCGAAGCCGCCGATATGATGGCAGAAGCCCTGGTGAACAACCTTCCGGCGTGCGCCCGCGCCGTATGCGTGCGCGGTGTCACGTCGTTTACGTACGGCCTGCTCGAGTTGCTGTCGGCCGTGGCGAACAATGAGGGAGAGGTCGTTGTGCTGCTTGCTCGCGAGCAGGCGGCAATGCGCGAGGAACTTGCTGCCGCCTTTGATGCCCGCGGTGTGCTGTTTGAGGCTGCGCCGCTGGGGGAGGGTGCCGCCGCGCTCCAGACTGCCTCCAAGCCTGCCGCTCAGCCTACCTTTGTAGAGGTTGCCGGCCCTCACGCCCGCGCCCACGCCTATGTGGATGCAATCGATAAGCTGGTAAAAACGCGTGAGGCCGCCGCGGTCGACGACGGTGCCACGGCGTCCGCGGACCCCGTGCGCGTGCTCGTGGTGTCTGCCCGGGCGCCCCAGCTGTTTGGTGAACTCGCTGCCCGTTTGGCAGCGCGTCACATTGCTGCTGAGACAACTGAGTTCACGGCGTTTTCCCAATCCATCGCGGGCAGGCAGTTCACGGCGCTCGCCGGTCTGATCGAGCGCATGAAGGCCGCCGACGAGGGCACCGCCTCCAAGACCGAGTGGTGGCCCGCGCCGGAGCTTACCGACTGGATTTACAGTCCGCTTTCGGGTGCCGATGCCGCCAGCGCGCGCACCTTCGACAAGAACATGCGCCTGTCGCGCGGCAAGACCACCACGGCCGTCAAGAGCCTGCTGCAGAGCGTGCAGGGCCAGGTCAGGGGCACGCGCAAGGCTGCCAGTGATGAGAACTGGTTTAAGAACGTGCCGTGCGTGGTCTCGGACGTGTTCCAAGCGCTGTGGCGCGACAAACCCGTGACGGCGCTCAAGGCAATGCTCGTCGTCGCCGAGGCGTTGCCCGATCGCGCCCTTGGAGGACTTGACGGTCAGGCTCGTCGTCAGGCGGAGACCGCCCTGCTGCGACATGCCATCGACATCCTTATGAACGATGCTCGCGCGCTCGACGTGTCGCAGGCCGCGACCGTGTCCGTGCTCGACGGCGTTCGTACCAAGGTGGACAAGCGCAGCACTGCATACGATTACGAGACCTACGAGGTCGACCGCGCACCGCGCGCCCAGGTGCGCTTTGCGTCGCTTGCCGATGCGGCAGCCCTGCGCCCCGACAGCTACGACGCCGTGCTGTTTGCCGACGTCGATCTGGACAGTTATCCGCTCTCACATGAGGAGGGCCCGCTAGCTACGCTGACGGCAGAGCTGGGGCGCAGCGGCGTGACGCTTGAGCCCGCGGCCCTGCTGCGCGTGCGCTTTGGCCGCGCGATGCAGGCCGCGCGCGGCCCGGTTGCGCTCGCCCGCGTGACCCACGATCGCCAGGCGCGCGAGTGCTATCCGGCTGCCGTGTGGACCGAGCTGCGGGCGCACGCCGAGGCTGCCGGCGCCGCCCGGGTGACATGCGTGGGCGAGGGCGATATCGTCGCCGATTTTGATCCAGCGGCCGGCGAGGGCATCGAGTGCAAGCGCGTCGCGTGCGAGGCCCCTCAGCATTTGAGTGAGGCGGCTGTGCCGTACCTGGTCCTGCGTCGCCGCGATGGCGAGGGCGAGAACGCGCCACTCGTGCCGCGCCTGACGTCCGCCTCGCAGATTGAGGCGTACTCGACGTGCCCGCTGTGCTGGTTCGTGTCGTATCGCGTGAAGCCCCAGTCCATCGACGCGGGCTTTGGAAATATGGAGAAGGGCAACTTTGTCCACGATGTGCTGGAGCACCTGCATGCTCGCCTGCCCCAGGAGGGCATGGAGCGCGTGACGCCCGAGAATCTGCCGCGCGCCCAGGAGCTGCTGCGCGAGGTCTTTGACGAGACGTTGGCCGAGCACACCGGCAAGCGAGGCACGGAGGGCCCGCTGGTGCCGCTTTCTGCGGTGGAGGAGCGCCAGGTGGCCGAGATCTTGCCGCAGCTGGAGGGCGTGCTTGCCTACGAGTCCGAGGCGCTTGCCCCCTTTGCCCCGCGTTACCTGGAGTTCGCCTTTAACGAGCTCAAGGTCGAGTATGCCGGTTGGCCGCTTGGCGGGCGCATCGACCGCGTGGACGTGGACGCCGAGAATCGTGCCGTGGTGATCGACTACAAGCATCGCACGGGCGTTGAGGAGTTTAAGCTCGCCGACCCTACGGTGCGCGACGAGGAATCGGGCACGGCGCCCATCGACGATCCGCGCTGGTTGCCGCCGCATACCCAGACGCTTATCTACGCCCAGGCCATGCGTCGGGCGCTGGATTTGGACACCCGCGCGGCACTCTACTTTTCGACCAAGGGCGGCAAACCGGCGCTGCGAGGCGCCGCGAGTGCCGAGCTGCTCGAGGAGGAGCGTGGTGACGGTCGCATCCCGGGCCTTAAGAAAGGTTTCCCCGGCGAGGGTGGCAGCATGGACTTCGACGCCCTGCTCGATCGCGTGGAGGCCGGCATCGCCGAGCGCCTGCGCGAGCTCGAGGCGGGCAACGTCGCCGCCGTCGACCCGACGACGGCTCAGGCCGCGCATGCGCGCTGCTCGTACAACCACGAAGGAACGTTTGTAAGGAGGGACGTGTAGACCATGGATCTTTCGACTTTGATGCCGCAACAGCTGCAGATCGTCAAAACGCTCGACCGTCCGCTGTTTGTCTCGGCGGGCGCCGGTTCGGGCAAGACCTTTACCCTCACGCGTCGCATCGTCTACGCGCTCTCGCCCGAATCCGGTCCGTTCGTTGAGCATCTGGACCAGGTGCTCGCCATTACCTTTACCAAAGATGCCGCGGCCGAGATCCG
>CABQHR010000122.1 GCA_902463875.1 uncultured Collinsella sp. | reverse complement strand
ACCACCACAAAGGGGACAGGCACCTTTGTGGTGGTTTGCTGGGCAACGATGACAGAACCGTAACGTTTCCCCAGATAAAACCTGCTAAAATAAACCTGTCCCTTTTTGGCAGGTTTCTAGAAAGGCTTTCGGACTGTGAAGGATTCCGACCTCTCCACAACGGCCGCGCGCGACGCCGCCCGCATCGTCTGGTTTAAGCGCTACCCCGCCAAGCAGACGCTCATCGCATTTTTGCTCGCGCTGTTGGCGACCACGGCGTTTTCCATCGATCCCGCCCCGGTGTCGAGCAACGCAGTCTTGGCGATTGACCCTAAAGCCTCAGGCATGCTGTACGTGTGCTACGAGGTGCTCCTCTCGTTTGCCGGCCACACCGATGCGGTCATGCTGCTCGCGCTTGCCTGCCTGCTCACACTGCCGTTTCGCTACGTCTTCTTTGGCCGCGGCGACGCCTGGCGTCCATCGATCATTCTGCCGTCGCTGTTTTTCGCCATCTGCATGGTGTTCGGCCGTAGCTACGACCTCATCGACTCGGCCGAGATTGTTCTTGGCGACAAGGCCCGCATCATCTGCGCCTGGATTGGCGGCGCGGGCTGGATGCTCCTAGCGATCGTGGCCTTCTATCTGGCTTTTGAGTGTCTGGATTGGCTGAGCTCCCGACGCATCCCGTTTTCCGAGGCGCACTTTGGCCGCATATGGCGTGTGGCTCACGCCGTGCTCTCGGTCCATCCCTTTGCCGGGCCCTTCCTGGTGCTTATGATCGCCTGGGCGCCCACGCTCATCGCTTCGCTGCCCGGCCTTTTTATGGGAGATACGGGTGCGCAGATTCGCCAGTGGTTCAACTATCCCAACGGCACGAGCGACTACCTGCGCCTACTCAACCCCAACGTGCTGCTCAACGGGCATCATCCCGTAGTGCACACGGCCATTATCGGCTCGTGCGTTCAACTGGGGCTTTCGCTGTTCAACAGCGCTAACGCGGGTCTTGCCATCTACACCTGTGCTCAGTTCGTCATCACGGCCGCCTGCATGGCCTATTCCATCTCGTCGCTGCGCAAGCTGGGCGTGAGTCTGCCGGTCCGCGGCGTGATCTTGCTGTTCTTTGTGTTTATGCCCATGTTCTCCAACTACGCGGCCCTGCTTACCAAAGACGTGCTCTTTGCCGACGCGTTTTTGGTGCTGCTGGTACAGACCGTCAGGCTCGTGGCATGTGGCTTGCCCCGTCGTGATGCCAATGTCGAGCGAGCGGGCGAGAAAGCCCCCGTGCTCTTTGCGCGCCACGACTGGCTGTTGCTTGCGCTGGCTGCCATGGGTTCCACGTTTTTGCGCAATGGCGGCCTGGTCTTTCCGTTGGCGGCCTGCGTGATTGCGGCGGCGTTTTGCGCATGGGATGTACATGTCGCTCGTCGTGCGGCTAAGCAGACGGGCACCGCGGTCTCATGCGCCACGCCGCGCTTCCGCTGGGTTGGCGTCCTCGCGGTGCTCGCGCTCTGCCTTGCCTCTAATATGTACTTCACCAAGGTCTTTATGCCGGAGCACGATATCACGCCTGGTTCCAAGCGCGAAATCCTCTCGATTCCGTTCCAACAGACGGCTCGTTTCGTCCAAAAGCACGACGGCCTCAACTCGGGCGTCAACCCTACGGTTAAGGAGGACGGCACTATCGTGGAGGCACCCTGCGACGGTTTGGTGACCGACGAGGAGCGCGTCGTGATCGATCGCGTGCTCAAGTACGAGAACCTGGGCCGCCGCTACAACCCCGACAAGTCCGATGCCGTCAAGAACTGCTTTAACGAGTACGCCTCGCAGGAGGACATCAAGGCCTATTTTGAGGTCTGGGCGCAGATGTTCAAAAAGGATCCCGAGTGCTATATCTCGGCGCTCATCAATAACTATTACGGCTACTTTTATCCGAGCGCGCGCGATGCCTGGGTCTACAGCACGGCGCGTAGTGCCGAGATCATGGCGCGTCCCGACAACCTCAAGTACTTCGACTTCCATCCGGTTGACAGCAACGTGGTGCGCTGGTGCGACCACCTGATCAATCTGTACCGTGTGGCGGTGCAGCGCATCCCGTTTATTTCACTCACCATGAGCTCGGCTACCTATGTGTGGATCATGGTCGCCGTGGTGGTCTACCTGCTGCGTCGTCATTCATGGCGTGCGCTGGCGATCTGGGTGCCGCTGTTGGGCGTGCTCGCCGTGTGCCTGATTGGTCCGTGCAACGGCTCGACCTACATGCGCTACTTGTATCCGGTCATCGCCTGCATGCCCTTCGCCATCGGCGCCACCGTCACCCGCAGCGACTTCCTCTGGTCCTAACTTGGTGCATTGGGGTCAGGTTTCTTTGCACCAAAGGGGGCATCATCACGACGCCTTCATTTTGGGGTTTATCTCGCAGGCTGGTAGGTATATCATAACGACGTTTGTTTATATTGCCCGAGCATCTGCGCTGGGCTTTAGGTCGAAACCGATAGGAGACACGTATGTCCGGACACTCTAAGTGGGCCACAACCAAGCATCGTAAGGGCGCGCAGGACGCCAAGCGTTCCGCCCTCTTCTCCAAGCTCAGCCGCAACATCACCGTTGCTGCCCGTCTCGGCGGTGACCCGCTGCCCGAGAACAACGCCAGCCTCGCCGCTGCCGTTGCCAAGGCCAAGGCTCAGTCCATGCCTAAGGACAAGATCAAGTCCGCTATCGACAAGGCTTTTGGTTCGGGTGCTGACGCCGCCGTCTACGAGAACATCGTGTACGAGGGCTACGGTCCCGCCGGTGTCGCCGTCTACGTCGACTGCCTGACCGACAACCGCAACCGTACCGCCGCTGATGTCCGTTCCGCCTTCTCCCACGCTGGTGGCAACCTGGGCACCTCCGGCTCCGTCGCCTTCCAGTTTGAGCGCAAGGGCCAGATCGTCGTCGCCAAGGAGATCCTGGACGAGAACGCCAAGAAGGAGACCATGATCGCCAACGGTGCTGCCGGTGACGAGGATGAGTTCATGATGGCTATCGCCGAGGCCGGTGGCGAGGACTACGAGGATGCCGGCGAGGAGTGGATCGTCTGGACTACTGCCAACGAGGTTATGGCTGTCTCCAAGGCGCTCGAGGAGCAGGGCGTCCAGGTCAAGGGCTCCGAGACCACCATGGTCCCGACTACCCCGACCGAGGTCTCCGGCGCCGACGCCAAGAAGGTTCAGCGCCTCATCGACCGTCTTGAGGAGCTCGACGACGTCCAGGATGTTTACAGCACCATGGACATGACCGACGAGGTCATCGCTGCCCTCGAGGAGGAGTAGCGCTCGCACGGGTTAAGCCGTGCATATCTGGGCATAATGAAGCGAGCATGCAAGCCTCGTGGAATAGATGAGCCGGATCCGCGTGCGTAGAGCACCGGACCCGGCTCTTTTATAATGATGCGAACCGTTTTGCATTTCGAGAGCCGAGATTTGAAGGGAGCGCCGCGTGCGCGTACTCAAACGAGCCCTAGCGATCGTGTATCTTGCCGCCACCATCGTGGCGCTGGGTACGCTTGTCTGCCAGTTTTGGGGGCCGTATACGTATCGCTTTATGCTGCTGATGCGCGACCCCATGCCGCGCGTCGTCGTCACGGCGTGCGCCGGCGTCGTGGCGATCGGCGTGCTGGTAAGCTTTTTCCGCCTGATGTTCGCCCGTCGCGAGCCGTCCTGCGTGCATCCGGCGGGGGAGCGCAATATCGAGGTTACCCTTGCGGCGCTTTCTTCGTGCGCCAGGGTTGCTGCCGAGCGCGACGACCGCGTGATGGTCGAGCATGTCGAGGCCCGCGTCCAAGGCCCCGACGATTCGCACGTCCGTTTTAAGGTCGAGGCTATCGCGCTTGACGATAAGGACGTGGCATCTCTGGCTACCGCGATGCAGCAGCGCATCGAGAAGGCCTGCGACACCATGCTCGGCACGCCTGGTACGACTACGCGCGTCCGTTTTTTGCCGTCCAAGACTACCGTCCAGACCGTGGAGGTTTCCGGTGAGTGATACCAATCAAGATAAGACCGCTCGTACGCCGCGCCTGACGATTGACCAGAGCGCCACGCCGGCGAGCGAACCTGTTGATTCCAAAGCAGAGGCAACCGAGTTGCAAGATGCGGCAGTCGCGGATTTTGACGAGGCTATGGGTCTCATCAAGGGTACGGGCGCTGCCATCTGGAGCTATGCTGTGCGTCATCCCAACACCACGCTCGGTGCCGTCGCCGGCTTTATCCTCGCCGTGTTGGTGCTCACGCTTGGCCTGTGGGACACGCTCGTCATTGCATTCTTCGTGCTGATCGGCGCTGTGATCGGCCAAATTCGCGACGGCGAGAACGGGATCGTCAACTTCTTCGGCCGTCTGTTTAGCGGCCGCTAATATGTATTCGACTGTCGCATCCGCGGCAGGCATAAGGAGGAACCATGGCTTTTAATACGAAGGTCGATGTAGCCGATACCGAGCTCGAGGCAGACGAGACCGTCGTCGCCGAGGCCGAGGACGTAATGCTCGAGGACGAAGCGCTCGTCGAGGCCGAACCCGCCGACGATGCGGACGAGGACGACGAGGAAGCGGATGAGTCCGAGGATTCGCTGACCTATTCCAACGGCGTGATCGAGAAGATCGTTGCCATGGCCACTCGCGAGGTTCCGCACGTTCTGGGCATGAAGGGTAACCTCATGCATTTTGTGCAGGAGCAGTTTGGTGCCGAGAATCTGACCAAGGGCGTGACGGTCGAGGTCACCGATGATAATCGCGTGGTCGTCAACATCTCCGTCATCATCGAGTACGGCGCCTATGCGCCCGCGATTTTCGACGATGTCAAGGCACGTGTCACCGAGCGCCTTGCCGCGATGACCGGCCTTGAGGTGGCGGGCGTCAACCTACGCATCGAGGACGTCATCACCCCCGAGGAGTACGAGCACCGCACCAGCCAGCACGAATAACCTTCCAAAAAGGGACAGGTTTGTTTTGGCAGGTTTTATCTGCGTAAACGCCAAACGGCCGGTCTCGCATGCAAAGGCGCGGCCGGCCGTTTTCTATATGCCCTCGATGCGGTCATACCGCTCGTCTAACTAAGGGTTGCAATCTTCGCGTTCCGCGTTACCCTAATGGGCGCATTGTTTCCAAATTGTTAACGAGGGGTTGCCGTAATGGCCGACGAACACGAGACCGAAAGCAAGGCATGGGCGATTGAAGCCGCTGCGGCAGAGGCGGCGTCGCGTGCCGCCGAGGAGGTACATCGTCCTCCCGTGGTGCCGATGGAGCGCGTGGTCGATCGCGATGTTATCGAGCGGGGCGAGCGCGCTGGTCGCAAGCGCAGTCAGGAGCCGGGCTTTCCGCGCTTTTTTGCCGAGCTCAATTTGGGCCTGATCCTCACGGCCTTTGCCATCGTTGCGTTTAAAACCCCTAATCACTTTGCTTTTGGCGGCACCTCGGGCGTGTCGGTCATTCTGTCCACGCTGTTCCCGACCCTGCCCGTCGGCGTTTTTATGTGGATTATCAATGCGGTCCTGGTCGTTCTGGGCTTTATCTTTTTGGAGCGCAAGGCAATCCTGTGGAG
>CABQHR010000121.1 GCA_902463875.1 uncultured Collinsella sp. | reverse complement strand
TCCATGTTGGCCCGATTCGTAAAGAACCGATCTTCGGCGGCGTCGATACCCGCCTCGCGGACGTCAAGTGTCCTTGCATCCATGTTTGCCTCCCCGGTCTCAATCTTGTCCATCGAAAACCAACTCCATGCAGCCCGTCGACTACGGCCGCTCGTTGGGGGCCAGGCGCTGCATCTTGTTCACGGCCTTGAACTTGGTGAACAGCGGCACGTACTCAAAGCTCACGTTGGAGTTCTCCAGGCCGTACCAGCGTGCAGGCGTGCCGGCGGCGCGGCGGATGATGTACTTGAGCGTGATGGCCGTACGCTCGCTCGGCTCCACATCGCTTTCAGGCGCCAGAAGCTTACGAATCAGGACGAACTTGAACGTGCCGATGTTGCCCGGATCCTTGTAGACCGAGTAGTCATGCGTCTGTGCCGGCAGTTCGCCGGTGGCAGCCAGGTCCTGAACGACCTGACGCAGGTAGGCATTGACGCGCTGGTTGACCTTATAGCCCAGGTACAGGTGCACGCGGAAGACGTAGTCGGTGTCGAACGTCTCGACCGAATAGGCAAACGTGTACGGCTCGTCCATGGTCTCGACGTTGACGAACCACCAGGCGCGGGCGCGCTTGGGATGCTTGTCCAGAATCGAGTAGACAATGTCGCGGTCGATGTAGTCGGTATGGGTATCCTTGGTCAGGTACACGATGTTGTCGCTCATGCGCTCGTAACGGTCGTCGTCGCGCAGGCGCTTGAGCTGCGGCAGGTAGCTGCGCAGCGGCAGCAGCGTAAACTGGCGCTGCTCGACCGCCGTGCCGTTGTACCAGCACACCATAATGCCCATGATGAGTGCAGCCATGAGGATGGTGAAGTAGCCGCCGTGGAAGAACTTGGTGAGCGAGCTCACGAAGAAGAAGCCCTCGAGCAAAAGGAAGAAGGCCGCGAAGATCCACGGAGCAACCTTGAGCTTGCGCTCCTCGTGCAGGTAGAAGAAGAGCAGCAGCGTGGTGCACATCATGGTCAGCGTAATGGCAAGGCCGTAGGCGGCTTCCATATGCGCCGAGTTCTGGAACAGTAGCACCACGATGACGCAGCCCACGAGCATGACGTTGTTGACCATGGGGATGTAGAGCTGGCCCTTGGTCTCGGCAGGGTAGAAGACCTGCATGTGCGGCATGAGGTCCAGACGGCTGGCCTCGGACACCAGCGAAAACGCGCCGGTAATGAGCGCCTGCGAGGCAATGATGGCCGCGACGGTGGAAAGGCCGACGGCAAACGGGCGCAGGCCCGGGGCGAGCATCTGGTAGAACGGGTTAAGGTCGGCAATGCCCATGAGCTCGGGGTTGGCAGCGTTGTTGATAAGCCAAGCGCCCTGGCCCATATAGGACAGCAGCAAGCAGCACTTAACGAACGGCCAGGTGGCGTAGATGTTGCCGCGGCCGACGTGGCCCATGTCGGAGTAGAGCGCCTCGGCACCGGTGGTGGCGAGGAAGCAGCTGCCCAGAATCATGATGCCCGCGTGGTTGTTGGGGCTCAGCAAAAAGCCGATGCCGCGCAGCGGGTTGAGGCACAGCAGCACCGTGGGATGCTGGAAGACAAAGAACAGGCCCGTGCCGCCCAGGAACAGGAACCACAGCGTCATGATGGGGCCAAAGGCGTGGCCGATCTTGGCCGTGCCGATGCGCTGCACCAAGAAGAGCGCAATGATGATGGCAAGCGTGATGGCGACAACGCGGCCCTGGTCATCCCCGAGCACGGCGTGGACCGCCGGGATGGTGCGCAGGCCCTCGATGGCCGTGGTGACGGTGACGGCCGGCGTCAGGATGCCGTCGGCGAGCAGCGCGGCGCCACCCAGCATGGCGGGGATGATAAGCCACTTGCCGCAACGCTTGACCAGGCTGTACAGGGCAAAGATACCGCCCTCGCCGTGGTTATCGGCGCGCAGCGAGATCAGCACGTACTTGACGGTCGTCAGCAGCGTGACCGTCCACACGACGAGCGAGAGCGCGCCGAGCACGAACTCCTCCGTCACGCTTCCGATGCCGCCGTTGCCGGCAACGAGCGCCTTGGTTACATACATGGGGCTGGTGCCGATATCGCCATACACCACGCCCAGCGTGACGAGCATCGCCGAGATGCTCACAGGAATCGCAGCGTGCGAGGCTGCCTCCTTGGCCTTTTGTTCCATAAGCCGGTTTCCTCCCAACTTTAATGTTCGAAGGAATTATAGGTAATCGGCCCATGTTTTAATGCACTGTTTTCCCAGCTAGATAAACATTTATACGGCCTTTATGCCATCGCGCGATATGGAACGTGGCAAAGGGACTGTCCCTTTGTCACGTTCGTCATTTTCCGAGCCAGTTTTTGAACCACCACTCCATGGAGCGGCTCATCTCGGCCATAAAGGGACTGGTGTGCTTGCGGGTGTAGATATCCACGACGCGCTCCCCCACCTCGCGGGCATGCGGGCGAAACATCGCGTCCATCTCGGCCACCTGCGCGTCCATGGTCGCGGCATCCGCACGGCAGTAGCGTTCCTCGTGCACCAGGTTCACCACGGGATGCGCAATGGCCGGGCGCTCCTTACGGGGCGTGCCGATGATGAGCATCGACAGCGGCATGGTATAGGGCGGCAGATCGAGCAGCTCGGCGACTTCCTCGGCATTCTCGACGATATCACCGATGTAGCAGCTCCCCAGCCCCAGAGCCTCGGCGGCAATCACGGCGTTTTGCGCGGCGATCACGGCGTCCTGCGCCGCGATGGCAAAGTCGCCCAAACCCGGCGCACGACGGGGCTGCTTGCCCGTGCGTTCGACAAACTCGGGCTCAAAGCAGCCAACATGCTCAAACAGATCGATCCATTTGGCGTAGTCGACCACAAATATAAGTGCCCACGGGGCCTTGGCGATCATGGGCTGGTGGTCGCACAGGTCGGCCAGGCGGTCGAGCGTAGCCTGCTCGCGGATACTCACGATGGAATACATCATCATGGCGCCTGCCGACGGCGCGCGACTCGCCGCATGCAGAATCGCTGCACGCTGTTCGTCGGTCACCGCCACGGGACGGTCGTCATCATCGCGCGCGAAGGCACGCGTGGAAGAACGGTGCTCCAAGATGTCCAGCACCGCATTGCCCGTGGTCTCGACCGGATAGCCGAACGTATCCACGCCCGCAGTTCCATCGCAGCACTCGACATCCGTCTTGCAAACCTGCTCGTTCATCGCCTCATCCTCGCCAATTCTTTAAGAAGCCTTTACGTTTCCGTGTAATTCCCGTCCATTATCGCGCAGGTCGACACTCCATTGCGCAACACCGCCACACGTGCGCGTTAATATGGCTGATTGTTGTGCGCAGCCCTCAGATGCAGCGCATATCTAGGTAACAATCGGGTAAATCCCCGCTTTCGTAGGTTTTAGTTTGTGAGGAGTCTCAGCATGTTCGCTGCCGCCATCTCGCTCGTCGGTCTTGCGGCGACCGTCTACCTTGTCTTGCGCGAGGCCAAGGCCATTCGCGCCCAGTCGGGCACCGTTGCCAAGGGCGCCTTCGCCTGGAGCGTCGTCTTTGGCCTGTTCCAGCTCTTTTTGACCGTCTGGGGCGCTATTGGCCTCGTAGCGCAAAACGAGCCGCTCGCCTTTGTGATGCTCATCCTGACCAATGCCATCCTCACCGGCTGCGCTTGGGCCAGCATCACCCGCGACCGCATCATCCCGCGCGTCTTTGCGTTCGCCTCCGCCGACGCCCCCGCCCCCACCGGCAAGCTCGCTCGTCTGCGCGGTGCCTTTGTAGGCCGCCCGCTCGTCGCGGCCGTCCTGTGCCTGCTGCTCGCCGGCGTCTTTGCGCTGCTGGGCATGGAGGTCTCGTCCAACCACGACTTTACCTGGGTCTATCCCCTGTGCATCCTGCTCGAGTGGGCCATCATCACCGTGCTCATGGCCGGTCTGTTCTTCCTGTTCCAGCGCCACGGCGCAGCTCCTGCCGTCCTGGCCTTCGCCCTCTTTGTCCTGGGCATTGCCGAGTTCTTCGTCATCACGTTTAAATCCATGCCCATCCAGCCGGGCGACCTTTCGGCCATCTCCACCGCCGCCGCGGTCGCCGGCACCGGCTACACCTTCTCGATCTCGCTGTTCTGCGTGCTATCCATGGGCTTTACCGCCATCGCCATGCTGCTGTGCGAGTACGCCGGCCTGGTCGCGCCGCACCGTCAGAAGGGCGCCGCCAACGCCAAGCGCATGCTGCTCACCAATCTGCTCGTGGCGGTGCTGTGCCTGGGCGGCGTGACCGCGCATGTCACGCTCATCGACTACTACAACACCCTCGGCATCACCGTCTACACCTGGCGCCCGCTCGAGAGCTACTGGCGCGAGGGCTACCTGCCTGCCTTTATTAGCGCGGCACAGTCCATCAAGCCGCCCAAACCCGCCGACTATTCTGTCGATGACGCCAAGGCCACGCTCAAAAAGTACGCCAAAGCCTACGACAAGTCCGACGCGGCCAAGAGCGACGAGCGCGCCGCCGCCCAGGAGCAGTTCGACAGCGAGAAGCCCACGGTCATCGCCATCATGAACGAGACGTTCTCGGACCTGTCGATCTACCAGAACATGCGCGCCGGCTACGAGGGCCCGCAGTACTTTAAGAACCTGTCCAACTGCCTCAGCCGCGGCAAGCTCTACGTGAGCGCCTACGGCGGCGGTACCGCCAATACCGAGTTTGAGTTTATGACCGGCAACTCCATGGCCAACCTGGGCTCGGGCGTGTACCCCTACACCATCTACAACATGGAAACGACCGGGAACCTGGCAGAGCAGTTCAAATCGCTCGGCTATTCCACCACGGCCATGCACCCCAACCACGCGACCAACTGGAACCGCGAGAACGTCTACAAGGACTTTGGCTTTGACCAGTTCCTGTCCATCAACGATTTCCAGGGTGCCGATACCCTGCGCGGCATGGTGACCGACCAGGCTACCTACGACAAGATTCTCGAGCTGCTCGACCAGAACGCCGATCCGCAGTTTATCTTCGACGTGACCATGCAGAACCACTCGGGCTACGACACGGGCCTGCTGCCGGTCGACAAGCAGATGCACCTGAACATCGACACGACCGACCTGGACGCCAAGACCGTCGAGGACGGCACGCTCTCCGATGTCGACGAGTATGTCTCGTGCATCGAGCAGTCCGATCAGGCGCTGCGCTACTTCCTCAACGCCTTGAGCAAGCTCGACCGCAAGGTGGTCGTGGTGTTCTGGGGCGACCACCAGCCGTTCTTCCCGTCCAAGTTCAACGACAAGTGGTTTACCGGCGAGGACGACGCCACCCACCAGGAGCGTTTGTGGCAGACCGACTATATCATTTGGGCTAACTACGACGTTGCCGGCTGCGACCAGACGAGCGAGGTCGACGACTTGTCAACCAACTACCTGTCCACGCAGCTTATGCAGCTGATCGGCGCCCCGCTGACCGACTACCAGAAAGCGCACATGACGCTGCGCGAGTCGCTGCCCGCCATCAACTCCGTCGGCTACGAGGACGCCAGCCTGCGTTGGGCACTTTCTTCCAACGTCACCGGTGACGACGCCGCTGCCGCAGCCGCCACCAAGGCGCGCGAGGATTACGCCAAGATGCAGTACTACGAGATGTTCCGCGACGGCAAGAACGT
>CABQHR010000120.1 GCA_902463875.1 uncultured Collinsella sp. | reverse complement strand
GACTCCAGGTCGTGCTTCACCCTGAGGTCTATACTCATGGAAAACCTCCCATTTCCCGATGTCCAAGAAATGGGAGGCAGTTCACAGGCACCTTTGTGGTGGTTTATGCTATTCCGGGTGGAAGGGAGCGAGCAATGGCGTCTGAGGGCTTTTTTGAGCGGGTGTACGAGGTGGTCGAGCAGATTCCCGAGGGGATGGTCGCCACGTACGGTCAGGTGGCGCTGCTCGCCGGTCGTCCACGAAGCGCGCACTATGTGGGCTATGCGCTGCACAGCAATCCGCGCCCTGGTCAGATTCCCTGCCATCGTGTGGTGTTTGCCGATGGCCGCATTTGCGAGGGCTTTGCGTTTGGCGGCCCCGATGCTCAACGTGAGCTCTTAATGGGGGAGGGCGCGACGTTTACCGATCCCATGCACGTCGATCTGGGCGCCTGTCGTTGGCCAGCAGGGCTCTAGCGGCTTTGCCGTGGCTAAAACCACCACGAAGGTGCCTGTCCCCTTTGTGGTGGTTTTAGTTTACCGGGGTTAACTTATGGAGAAGGTGTGACGGCGTATTTTGCCGTTAGAAAGTAAACCACGGTGAACTATATTGGTTTTAGCAACGGAGTAGGCATTAGGCGATGAAAAAGCCTGCCCTGTTGAGTTTGATTCGCATTCCTCCCCTCTGTGCGATTCAACGGTGTACTTCGGGAACAGGCCCGCTGGCAACTAACTGCCAGCGGGCCTGTTCCTGTTTCGGGGAGAAATCTCATCTCACCGTCTATGTCGTGCGAAAGCGCCTTGCCTAGTACACCATGCCCATGGCGTCCTGAACCTCGGCCAGGGTCTGCTCGGCGATCTCGTTGGCGCGGCGATTGCCCTCGTGCAGCACGTCCTTCACGTAATCCAGGTCGTTCTCGTAGCGCTGACGACGCTCACGGATCGGGGCGAAGTACTCGTTGACGGCCTCGGTCACGTACTTCTTGAGCTGGCCAGAGCCGCCCATGCCAATCTCCTCGGCAATCTCGACCTCGGAACGACCAGTGCAGATGGCGGCCGTCGAAAGTAGGCCGGACACGCCGGGGCGGTTCTCGGGATCGAACGTGATCATGCGCTCGGAGTCGGTCTGGCTCTTCTTGATGCGCTTGGCCGTCTCCTCGGCGGTCATCGAAATATTGATGGCGTTGCCGTAGCTCTTGCTCATCTTGCGACCGTCAAGGCCGGGAAGCAGCGGGGTCTCGGACAGCAGCGCTTCGACCTCGGGAAATACCTTGCCGTAGCGGTTGTTAAAGCGGCGTGCGATGGTACGGGTGAGCTCGATGTGCGGCAGCTGGTCGCGGCCGACGGGCACCACATTGCCCTTGCAGAACAGAATGTCGCAGGCCTGGTGCACCGGGTAAGTGAGCAGAAGGCCGGTGAGCTCGTGGCCCGAGGCCTCCATCTCGGCCTTGACGGTGGGGTTGCGCGCCAGCTCGGCCTCGGAGACCAGCGACAGGAACGGCAGCATGAGCTGGTTGGCGGCGGGTACGGCGGAGTGCGCGTAGATCATGGTCTTGTCGGGGTCGATACCGCAGGCAAGGTAGTCCATGACCATGTTGTACACGTTGTCCTGGATATGCTCGGTGGTGTCGCGGTCGGTGATGACCTGGTAGTCGGCGATGAGCACGTTGGTCTTGGCGCCCATGTTCTGCAGTTCAACACGGCCCTTGAGGGTGCCGAAGTAGTGACCCAGGTGCAAGCGTCCGGTCGGGCGGTCGCCGGTGAGCATGGTGAACTTCTCGGGCGTCTTTGCCAGACCCTCGCGAATGGCGTTGCTCTTTTGCAGCGCGACTTCGTAGCTGTTCTCGTTTGGCATGATTGCTCCTAACGTATGCGTATTGGTCAAGATGATAACGCGTTTATTGAAAGGGGTGGGGCGTAAGTGGGTGAGGTGCCGGTAGGGCGAGGGCTATGCGGTGCTCGCGGCGCGGTCGCGAGCGGCCAGCAGCAATGAGTCACTTCCTCGGCAATAAAACCTAGCGCCTGTGGTGGCGCTCTTCCTTACGTTCCTCGGCTGCCTGCTCCTCTTGCTTAAAGGCGGGGTCGTCGGGGGTTACCAGCTCGTCCTCGTGTGTGCGCTTGTTGTAATGGTGGCGCAGGACGGGCTCAAACAGGTGCAGGTGCTTGGCGAAGGCAGCCGAGCCAATGGCGAGCACGACAAAGATGAGCACGCGAGTGGGCACCTCGACCTGATTGATCGCGGCGGCGCCGGCCGAAAGCATGACGCACCAGGCGTAGATGAGCAGTACGGCCTGCTTTTGGTTGTAGCCCTCTTGAATGAGGCGGTGGTGGATGTGGCCCTTGTCGGCCTGTCCGATGCTAATGTGGGCGCGCTTGCGGCGCACGATGGCGCTGAACGTGTCGATGATGGGCACGCCTGCCACGATGAGCGGGATGATGAGTGAGGTGAGCGCGGCGGTACGGCTCACGCTGAGCAGCGAGATGGAGCCCAAAGCGAAGCCCAACAGCAGCGACCCCGAGTCGCCCAAGAAGATGCTCGCGGGGTTGAAGTTGTAATGCAGAAAAGCCACGCACGAGCCAAAGAGCGCGATGGAGAGCGCAGCGGCGTCGATGCGGCCCGAAAGCATGGCCATCGTGAACATGGTGAACGATGCGATGCCGCAAATGCCCGTGGCCAGGCCGTCGAGGCCGTCGATGAGGTTGATGATGTTGGTGAACGCCACCAGGTAGATCACGGTGATGGGGTAGGCGAGCCATCCGAGCATGATCTCGCCAGGGGCAAACGGATTGACGATGACGCCGATTTTTAAGCCGCCGATGCAGGCGATGAGCGCGGCGAGCACCTGGCCGGCCAGTTTTTGCTTGGGCTTGAGTTGGAAGACATCATCGATCGCGCCGGTCGCAAAGATCACAGTAAAGGAGAGTGCCAGCACGGGGTAGCTGATGTGCAGGCGCGGGTGCGGCACCAAAACGGGCGGCCAGCCCAGGTACCAGGTGCCCAGGATCTGCACGATGCAGGCCACGACGAGGCCCAAAAAGACCGCGGTGCCGCCCATGCGCGGGATGGGCTTGGTGTTAATGCGGCGCTTGGAGGGATAGTCGACGGCGTCGAGCTTAATCGCCAGGCGCTTGACCAGGGGTACCGCGAGAAAGGTCGTGATAAAGGCAGCGGCCGCCACGCATAAGTACGGTATGAAGCTCGTGGATGAAGCCATGAATCGAAAACCGCCAAGCGTCGAAGGAAAAGGTCAAAGGGCGCTATGCGCAATAGGGCATAGCTGACCCATGATACTCGACCGAGGGGGTGCGGGGGTTTGCGCCGTGCGATTATCACGCGCTTACCAGATATTGGGATGTTGGCGGGGGTTCTGCCGAGTGCCGTTGGGTGTCATACGGGATTTGCGATGGCGATTTTCGGCAAAAGAAAACCACCCCCCACGTTACGAAAATGAACCCACCTAAAACAGGTGGGTGCCCTCATCGACCGTTCCAGCGTCCTTAACAACGAAGGATACCTGTACTAAGTACGACTGTGTGGGCTCCCTAAATAAACGCGACGGTTCACCCAGTTGCTCCGCGGGGGGCGGAATACCTACATCATAAAGCGGCACTTTGTTGATTCCAGTCTTGACATTACAAAATTCGTGTCGGACGATTACGGCGCCTTGGGCTTGGAGCCGTCTGTGCTGTCCGGGCTTTTGCGTTTGAGCTGCTGAATCGTTGTTTTGGAGCATGTTTTTATGCCGACGTCGTTGACCGAACTTTTTTCGCCCTCCTGCCATTTGTGTCCACGCCGTTGCGGCGCGGCACGCGACGAGGGCGCGCGTGGCGTGTGCGGTGCCGACAATACGCTTAAGGTCGCTCGTGCGGCGCTCCATATGTGGGAGGAGCCGCCCATCTCGGGCGAGGCCGGCTCGGGCACGATTTTCTTTAGCGGCTGTTCGCTCAAATGTATCTACTGCCAAAACCACGAGATCTCGACGGGCAATTTTGGGCTCGAGATTTCGCCCGAGCGCCTGGTCGAGATTATGCTGGAGCTGCAGGACCAGGGCGCCAACAACATCAACCTGGTGACGGCGACGCATTATGCTCACCTGCTGCCGGCCGCGATCGCTGCGGCACGGGGGCGCGGGCTGGTCATCCCGATCGTCTACAACACGAGCGGCTATGAGCGGGCGAGTGCCGTGGCGGCCCTGGGTGATCTGGTTGATGTGTGGCTCACTGACTTTAAATATGCCGATGCCGGGCTTGCGCAGTCGCTCTCTCATATTAAGGACTACCCGCGCGTCGCCGTTTCGGGCCTGGCGCAGATGGCACGCGAGATTGAGCGCCGCGGGGGAGAACTGGTGGACGACGACGGGCTCATGAAGCGCGGTATCATCGTGCGTCACCTGGTGCTTCCGGGCCATGCGGACGATTCGTGCCGCGTGTTGGACCTGGTGTGGCAGACGGTGGGCGACGTGCCGATTTCGGTCATGAACCAGTACACGCCCAATGCGCTCATGCGCGAGCAAGGCGGCGAGTTAGCACGCGCCGTGACGCGCGAGGAGTACGAGCAGGTACTCGACCATGCCGACGACCTGGGCTTTACGACGATGTTCTGGCAAGAAGGCGGCGCGGTAGACGAGAGCTTCACCCCAGCCTTCGACACCACCGGCGTCCTCACCAGCGCAAAGTAGCGCGTTTGCCGATGATTTTTCTGGGACGGGGATAAAAAAATCATTGTGTACCTAATGATTTTTTAATCCCCGTCCCAGAAAAATCATCGGGAGGATTGCTTGCTCTAAAAGTAGTCAAAAGAGCCCCGTCCCAAAAAGACTGGGTATTGGGCGTTGACAGTTGGCGAGCCGTAGGTAAAATATCAACTTGTCCTGGGGACGTAGCTCAGTTGGGAGAGCGCTGCCGTCGCATGGCAGAGGCCGAGGGTTCGACTCCCTTCGTCTCCACCATTGGATTTGATAAGCCGCTGACATTGTGTCGGCGGCTTTTTTTAAAAGAAAGGGCTGTACCATGGCCGAGCTTGAGTCCCAACCACTGTCTGCCGAGGAGCGCGCCGAGTTGGAAGAGCTCCGCGCCGAGAAGGCTCGTCGCGAGGCCCAGGAAGAGGCACGCCGCGAGCGTGAGGAGCTGGCCGCCCTGCGTGCCGAGCGCAAGAAGGCCGAGGAGGCCGCTGCGAAGGTCGCATCCGAGCCTGCGCCCGCGCCCAAGCCCGCCGCCGCGAAGCCCGTGCCCACCGCACCCAAACCTCAGCCCAAAAAAGCCGTTCACTCCAAGCCCGTCGAGCCCAAACCGAGCCGTGACGAGATGACCTTTGCCCAGCGCATGGTCACCTCCAAGGAGCCTACGGGCGAGAATGAGATCCCCGGCATGGCTCCGGCTCAAAAAATCATCATCGTGCTCGCCCTCATCGCGTTTATCGTCTTTATGGTCTACACGATCACGGGCAGCATGGGCCTGCACTAACCTGTTCGCGACGGGCTCCATGCCCGCACGTTCGCCTCGTCCAACCCTCAGCTTCCGCACAACGCATCCGAAAGGTCGCCCCATGGCTTTGACCGACATCTCGCATCCCACCGACATTGCAATGCTCACCGATCTGTACGAGCTCACTATGGCCCAGGGCCTGTGGGAGAGCGGCAAGGCCAATGAGCAGGGTTGTTTTACCGCGTTTTACCGCGACCATCCCTT
>CABQHR010000119.1 GCA_902463875.1 uncultured Collinsella sp. | reverse complement strand
GCATCGTTACTTTGTAGCCACGCGACTTGAGTAGACGGCCCAGCGAGGCCGCGGTAATACCCTTGCCCAGAGACGAAACCACGCCGCCGGTCACGAACACATGCTTGGTCATATTGAGTTACCTGCGCTTCCCGTAGAAGTTGTCCATACACATCTTACGGGTCTTCATTGTAATACTCGCGACGCGCGCCGCACGCAATTTTTCTTACGCGCAATCGCATTTCTCCATCTCGAAACAAAACGCCGTCCGGTTGCCCAGACGGCGTCGTTTCCACTATGAATGCGCGTTGTTATCGATCGGCGAGTTCGTCCTTGATCAAGTCCTGCACGAGCATACCGGCACGGATGCCCTCTAGATACCACTCGCCACGCTCCGTGAGACAAATACCATTTGCAAGCTGGCCGCCGTCGTCGCTGTAGCGCGAGACGACCTCAATGATGTCTTCGGATTCCAAGCGCTCAATTGCCGCGCGGGCGCGATACGGAGACACCCCCACACGCTCGGCAAGCGTCTTGCGCGAAAAGCCATAAAATCCGCCGTTGTCTTCGGACTGCTGTGCGATCTCCATCAGCACCTGCACCTCGACACGCTTCATATCGTTGACACTCGCACGACCCTTGCCAGCCATGGCAGCCTCCTCAAACCGAGCACGGGCATCACTTGCACCGCGCGCGACCGGCACACCCCATGATGGCCGGCAACATCCATCATACGGCATCCCCGCAAAAGGATGAAACAGTTAGGGTTATTGTATACCGCCCAAATCGCTTATAGGCAGGTAAACGAGCTAATTTTAGGTTAAACGGTAGCTTTGTTGATAAAAGGGGCACACCGAATGTATACCCGATGCGCCCCTTTCGGACCAAGTTATCCAGGCTTAGCGATGGAAGAAACCACGGCGCTCGAACTTGGGCTCGCAGCACACGTTGATGCCCAGCTTGCGCAACACCGTCTCGTCCGTCGGCGAGATGATCACGCTAAAGAAGGCATCGCAGCCGCGCAGCTGCTCCAGGCCCGAAAGGACGCGGGCTGCCGTCTCGCTCGTTGCCGAGGTGATCGAGAGCGCCATAAGCGTCTCGTCGGTGTGCAGGCGCGGGTTCTTGCTACCCAGGAAATGCGTCTTGAGCTTGCTGATAGGCTCGATCGCCTCATCGCTAATGACCTCGAGCTCAAGGTCAACGCCCGAGACATGCTTAAGTGCATTCATGATGAGCGAGCTCGCGGCGCCCAGGCGCGTGGAAGTCTTGCCGGTCACCACGGAGCCGTCGGGCATGACCATGGCGCCTACGGGGCCGCCCGTCAGCTGCTCCCTGGTAAGGGCGGCCGAGCGTGCCGGCGAGTAGTTCTTGTCGATACCGGCCTTCTTCATAATGAGCTTGAGACGATCAACCTGCTCATCGCCCACGCCGGTGCGGCGCACGGCCTCGACCGCGGCAAAGTAACGACGGACGATCTCCATCTTGGAGGCGTCGCGGCAGGCCTCGTCGTCGGTAATGGCAAAGCCGACCATATTTACACCCATGTCAGTGGGGCTCTGGTAGGGGCTCTCCCCCAGAATCTTTTCCATCAGGGCATGGACCACCGGGAAAGCCTCGACGTCACGGTTGTAGTTGACCGTGGTCTTGTTGTAGGCCTCCAGGTGGAAGGAGTCGATGATATTGGCATCGTCGAGGTCGGCCGTGGCGGCCTCATAGGCGATGTTGACCGGATGCGTGAGGGGCAGATTCCAGACCGGGAACGTCTCGAACTTGGCGTAGCCGGCGGCGGTGCCGTGCTTGTGCTCGTGATAGAGCTGAGACAGGCAGGTGGCGAGCTTGCCCGAGCCGGGGCCGGGAGCGGTGACCACGACGAGCGGACGGGTGGTCTCGACAAACTCGTTCTTGCCGTACCCGTCGTCGGACACGATCAGGTCGACGTCGTGCGGATAGCCCTCGATGGGATAGTGCAACTTGGCGGGAATGCCGAGCGCGTTCAGGCGATTGCGGAAGACGTCGGCGGCGGGCTGGCCGGCATACTGGGTGATGACCACGGCCGCGACGGCAAAGCCGTTGCCGCGGAACAGGTCAACCAGGCGCAAAACGTCCTCGTCATAGGTAATGCCAAGGTCACCACGAGCCTTGTTCTTCTCGATGTGGTTCGCGTTGATCGCGATGATAACCTCGACGTCGTCGGCGATGCTCTTGAGCATGCGGAACTTGCTGTCCGGCTCAAAACCCGGTAGCACGCGGCTGGCATGATAGTCATCGAACAGCTTGCCGCCAAACTCCAAATACAGCTTGCCGCCAAACTGCGAGATGCGCTCCTTAATATGAGCGGCCTGCAGCTCGATATACTTCGCGTTGTCGAAACCCTGGCGCATGTATGGCTCCCGTCCCGTTTCCATTTAATGTCTTAGGCGATTATAACGGAGCAGACCCTCCCCGATGCCCAGGCCATCAACAGGCACCAACCAAACACGCGCTCGATAAGTTGCGGTGGAATAGTTCCCGCTTAGTCCCTCAGGACACACAAACAGGAACTATTCCACCGCAACTTCCCCTTTTTGGTGCAAGCTAACCTGACCCCTTTGCACCAACAACAGAAACGTCGCGGGCAGAGAACGGACAGCGAACGGGCACCAGAGCGAACAAATTGGCATGAAAAGAGGCCGGCATAGACCTTTTGGTCATGCCGGCCTCTTTGAATGACAAGTTGTCGCTCTGGTGCCCGTGCAGCGTCGACCGGTTCCGGCGTTTGGTAAAACGCCGGAACGCAAGTCGCCCCCTCCCGCGCACGGAACGGGAGGGGGCTAAAGGTAGGAGTCTACCGGTGGGTTGACCCCACCGGACAGACGATGACCAGATGATCCTTTACAGGATCGTCAAGGTTTCCGTGGGGTACCCGTTGGGTACTTAGATCAACACGCAGGCGACAGTCAGGATGATGGCGCAGACGACGGAGAGCGCGACGATGAGCTTAAGAGCGAACTTGAGCCAGGTCGTCCACTCGATCTTGGCCAGGGCGAGACCGCCCATGATGGCGCCGGAGGTCGGGGTGAACAGGTTCACGACACCGATGGCGGCGGAGAAGATCATGACCATGACCTCAGGCGAGAAGCCGAGCTTAACAGCCAGCGGTCCCATGATGGGCATGGAGACGGTAGCCATACCAGAGGTCGAGGGGATCAAGAAGGACAGGCCGAAGTAGACCAGGAAGCTCATGGGAGCGAAGATCACGCCGGACAGGCCAGCCAGAGCATTGGCGGCAGCGTCGAGGACGTAGACGTCGAGGCCGGTGTTAGCCATGAGGACGGAGATACCACGGGCGAGGGCGATGACGAGAACAACGGACATCATGTCGGCAGCACCGGTGATGAAGGTGTTAACGATCTGCTTCTCAGACAGGCCACCGATGATACCGATCAGGATAGCCATGAGGAAGAACCAGGTGGAAGCCTCGTCGAAGTACCACTGGCCAATGGGCAGGCCGGTAATCAGGGCAGACCAGCCCTGGACGACGGTGTTACCGTCGGCATCGTAGACAGCGCCAGCGTCAAAGAAGTTGGCGACGCCCTCGTTGAGGTCTGCCAGCGGGATGAAGCCGACGATCATGACGACGAAGGTGAAGGCGAAGGCGATCAGAACACCCTTCTGACGACCGGTGAGCTTGACCTCCTTGTGAACCTCGGAAGCAGCCTTGCCGTGAGCCTCTTCGGCGTCCTTGAGCTCCTGCATCGACAGGATGGTGGAACCCTTATCAGCCTTGACCTTCTTGGCATAGTTCATCACGAAGACGATGGACATGGCGGTAGTGACAATCCACAGGACGGCACCGAGGCCGATGATGATGGACTGATTCACGGCAATGTCAACGCCGGTCAGAGCGTCGACGGCAGCGCCGACGGCGAACGGGTTAACCGTGGAGCCGAGGCAGCCGCAGCCAGCGCCGAGCAGGACGGTAGCGGCGCCGACCATAGGGTCGAAGCCAGCGGCCATCATGGTAGCAGCGAGCAGGGCGTAGAAGGGAACGGTCTCCTCGCACATACCATAGGTAGTACCACCGAGGGAGAAGATGAGCATCAGCACGGGAATGAGCATAATCTCATTGCCCTTAAGCTTCTGCACCAGAACGGCAATGCCGTTGTCCAGGGCGCCGGTCTCGGTCATCATGCCGAGGAAGCCGCCGAGGATCATAACGAAGAGACAGACGGGCAGAGCGTCAGCGAAGCCCAGAATCGGGGCGGTGCAGAAATCGCTCAGACGGGCGGCAGTAACCGCGCCGCCGGACGTGCCGGAGACGATAACGGTAATCACTGCAACAATTGCCAGCAGAGCAAGAAGAATGGTGAACGATGAAGGCATACCGCGCTTTTTCTTAGCGGTCTCAGTCATAGTTCTCATCCCCCCTTCATAAATCATTTACTGATCTCGCCCGAAGCGGCTCTTCCGTGCCGTGCCTGCCGCTTGATGCGAGATTTTTACCAGATAAAACCGCTCGGGGTGTGCAGCAATACACCCCGAGCGAGATGCTAGATGCTCTTACTTGAGCGTGGCGTACATGACAGCCTTGATGGTGTGCATGCGATTCTCGGCCTCGTCGAAGACCTTGGAAGCGGGGCTCTCGAAGACCTCGTCGGTGACCTCCTGCTCGGTGATGCCGAACTGCTCGCACTTCTCGGCGCCAATGGTGGTGTTGGTGTCGTGGAAGCTGGGCAGGCAGTGCAGGAAGATGGCACCCGGGTTGGCCATAGCCATGACCTCGGAGGTGACACGATACGGGGTGAGCTGAGCGATGCGCTCGGCCCAGACCTCGTCGGGCTCGCCCATGGAGACCCAAACGTCGGTGTAGAGAACGTCGGCACCGGTGACGCCGTCCTTGACGTCGGTGGTCAGCTTGATGGTGCAGCCGTTGGCCTCGGCGATGGGCTTGCATGCCTCGATAACGTCGTCAGCGGGCATGCACTCCTCGGGGCCGCAGGCCACGAAGTTCATGCCGAGCTTGGAGCAGACAACCATGAGGGAGCGAGCGACGTTGTTCTTGCAGTCGCCCATGAAGACGAGGGTCTTGCCCTTGATGTCGTAGTTGAAGTTCTCCTGGACGGTCAGGATGTCGGCGAGCATCTGGGTGGGGTGCCACTCAGTGGTCAGGCCGTTCCACACGGGCACGCCGGACTTAGCGGCGAGCTCCTCGACGTCGTCCTGGGCAAAGCCACGGAACTCGATGCCGTCATACATGCGGCCGAGAACGCGGGCGGTGTCCTCGATGGACTCCTTCTTGCCCATCTGCGACGAACCGGGATCGAGGTAGGTGACGCCCATGCCAAGATCCATGCCGCCGACCTCGAAGGCGCAGCGGGTACGAGTGGAGGTCTTCTGGAAGAGCAGAACGATGTTCTTGCCCTCGAGATAACGGTGCGGAACGCCAGCGCGCTTCATGTCCTTGAAGTTCTTGGAGAGCTTGAGCAGGTACTCGATCTCCTCGGTGGTGAGGTCAAGGAGCTTGAGGAAGCTACGGCCGGAGAGGTTAACACCCATGGTTCAAATCCTTTCGAAAAAATGAATTACGTAAATAGTAGCGGTGCCCGTTTGACGGGCGAAACCGGTGCGGTTGTAGGGGGACCGCACCGGAAACGGAAAGACTTAGAGGTCCTCGCGCCAGAAGGGCATGCTCATGCAGCGCGGGCCGCCGCGGCC
>CABQHR010000118.1 GCA_902463875.1 uncultured Collinsella sp. | reverse complement strand
GCACCGCCTGCGTGTCCGACTCAACCGCGACCCGCGAATAGCGATTGTCAAACAGGTGCCCCGTTCTCCCCGTTTTCCCATTGAAATACTCATGTAAGTCTGTCCCCAATGAGCGGGGCGATGCAGCAGGCAGATAATTAGTTGAAACGTTTCAGTTTATTGAAGCGTTTTAGTGTGCCTTTTACGGGAATCTTACCGTTTACCGAATTATTTCTTGCTATCATGCAAGACGTAGGGTAAATCTCCGATCGCAAGGAGACACAAATGGTGAAAAAGTCACCGGAAAACACTACTCCCGCAATTGTGGACAACGTAGAGGCGCTTGAGGCTAAGCTCGCTCAGATGCGAGAGGCCCAGGCGCTTTTTGCTACGTACACGCAGGAGCAGGTCGACAAGATCTTCTATGAGGCCGCCATGGCCGCCAACAAGGCTCGTATCCCGTTGGCGAAGATGGCCATCGAGGAGACCGGCCGCGGCGTTCTTGAGGACAAGGTCATCAAGAACCACTACGCCGCAGAGTACATCTACAACGCTTACAAGAACACCAAGACCTGTGGTGTCCTGGAGCGCGACGAGGCTTATGGCATCACCAAGATCGCCGAGCCCATCGGTATCGTGGGCGCCGTCATCCCGACGACCAACCCCACCTCCACTGCGATCTTCAAGACGCTGATCAGCCTGAAGACCCGCAACGCCATCATCATCTCCCCGCACCCGGCTGCCGCCAAGTGCACCATCGCCGCCGCTAAGCTCGTGCTTGACGCCGCCGTCAAGGCCGGTGCCCCCGAGGGCATCATCGGCTGGGTCGATGTCCCCTCCATCGAGCTGACCAACATGGTCATGCGCGACGTCGACATCATCCTCGCCACCGGTGGCCCGGGCATGGTCAAGGCCGCCTACTCCTCGGGCAAGCCCGCCCTGGGCGTTGGCGCCGGTAACACCCCGGTCGTCATCGACGACACCGCCGACGTGCTGCTCGCCGTCAACTCCATCATCCACTCCAAGACCTTCGACAACGGCATGATCTGCGCTTCCGAGCAGTCCGTGACCGTCATCGACACCATCTATGACCAGGTTAAGGCCGAGTTCCAGAAGCGCGGCTGCTACTTCGTCAAGCAGGGTGCCGAGATGGAGGCCCTGCGTGCCGCCATGTTCAAGAACGGCGCCCTCGATCACCGCATCCCCGGCATGGCTGCCGCCAAGATCGCCGAGCTCGCCGGCATCGAGGTTCCCGCCAAGACCAAGATCCTGATCGCCGAGGTCACCTCCACCGACCCCGCCAAGGAAGAGTTCTCCCACGAAAAGCTCTCCCCGGTCCTGGCCATGTATCACGCCAAGGACTTCCAGGAGGCCGTCGACAAGGCCGAGCACCTGGTGCTCGCCGGTGGCCCGGGCCACACCGCCTCTCTGTACGTGCACCCCGCCCAGGCCGAGAAGATCAGCCTGTTCGAGCACGTCATGAAGGCCTGCCGTATCGTCATCAATACCCCGTCCTCGCACGGCGGCATCGGTGACCTGTACAACTTTGGCATGAAGCCGTCTCTGACCCTGGGCTGCGGCTCCTGGGGCGGCAACTCCGTCTCCGAGAACGTTGGGGTGAAGCACTTGATCAACGTTAAGACTGTGGCCGAGCGCCGTGAGAACATGCTGTGGTTCCGCGCTCCCGAGAAGGTCTACTTCAAGAAGGGTTCCACGCCCGTCGCCCTCGACGAGCTCGGTACCGTCATGGGCAAGAAGCGCGCCTTCATCGTCACCGACCAGTTCCTCTTCAAGAATGGCAACACCCGCGCCATCGAGGCCAAGCTCGACGAGATGGGCATCGCCCACGACTGCTTCTACGACGTCGAGCCCGATCCGTCGCTGCAGTGCGCACGTCGCGGCGCCAAGCAGATGGCTCTCTTTGAGCCTGACGTGATCATCGCCGTCGGCGGTGGCTCCGCTATGGACGCCGGCAAGATCATGTGGATGATGTACGAGCACCCCGAGTGCAAGTTTGAGGACATGGCCATGGACTTCATGGACATCCGCAAGCGTATCTTCACTTTCCCCGAGATGGGCAAGAAGGCCTACTTCGTCGCCGTCCCGACCTCTTCGGGTACCGGCTCCGAGTGCACGCCGTTCGCCATCATCACCGACAAGGAGACCGGCATCAAGTGGCCGCTCGCCGACTACGCGCTGCTCCCCAACATGGCTATCGTCGACGCCGACAACTGCATGACCGCCCCGCGCGGCCTGACCGCTGCCTCCGGCATCGACGTCATGACCCACGCCATCGAGTCCTACGTCTCCATCATGGCTTCCGACTACACCAAGGGCCTCTCCGAGCGCGCTGCTAAGCTCGTCTTCGAGAACCTGCCCTCCAGCTTCACGAACGGCGCCAAGGACCCGCACGCCCGCGAGGAGATGCACAACGCCTCCTGCATGGCCGGCATGGCCTTCGCCAACGCCTTCCTGGGCCTCAACCACTCCATGGCCCACAAGCTCGGCGCTTTCCATCACCTGCCCCACGGCCTCGCAAACGCCGTCATCCTGACCCGCGTCATGCGCTACAACGCCGCCGAGGCTCCCGTCAAGATGGGCACGTTCTCCCAGTATCCTTACCCCAACGCGCTGCACAACTACGCCGAGATGGCCAAGTACTGCGGCATCGAGGGCAAGGACGACAAGGAGGTCTTCGAGAACTTCATCACGAAGCTCGAGGAGCTCAAGGACTTCATCGGCGTCAAGAAGACCATCGCCGACTACGGTGTTGACGAGCAGTACTTCCTCGACACCCTCGACGAGATGACCGAGCAGGCATTCAACGACCAGTGCACCGGCGCAAACCCGCGCTACCCGCTCATGAGCGAGATCAAGGAGCTCTACCTGGACGCCTACTACGGCCGCGAGCCTCAGGACTACGCCGTCTGCTAGTTTTAGCACGGTTTTTAACGGCGGGGGTGCACGGGTGTTTCACACACCCCCGCCGTCGCTTCTATCGCATCGTTGAAAGGATGCAACCATGCTGCTACCCGATTCCAAGACCGAGCTCGTCCGCCGTGGCAACAAGGTCGTTTACGACCTGGGCGACAAGATCGTCAAGGTCTTTAACGAGACCAAGCCTGTCTCCGACGTGTTCAACGAGGCTTTGAATCTTGCCCGCATCAATGAGTGCGGCATCCGCAGCCCCAAGGCTCTCGAGGTTTCCCAGCTCGAGAACGCCAACGGCTGGGCGCTCGTGACCGAGAAGGTTCCGGGCACCACCCTTGCCGAGAAGATGACTGCCGAGCCCCAGCGCTTTGGTGAGTATCTCGAGATGTTCGTCGACCTCCAGATCGAGATCCACGGCTACACCTCCCCGCTGCTCAACCGTCAGCGCGACAAGTTCGCCCGCATGATCGACAGCCTTGATCAGCTCAATGCCACCACGCGCTACAACCTTCAGGAGCGTCTGGACGGCATGACCAAGGAGTTCAAGGTCTGCCACGGCGACTTCAACCCCTCCAACGTCATCGTCGGCGACGACGGCCAGCTCTATGTGTGCGACTGGGCACACGCCACCCAGGGCTCCCCTGCTGCCGACGTTGCCACCACCTACCTGCTCTTCGCCCTCAACAGCAAGGATCAGGCTGAGGCCTACCTGGAGCTCTACTGCGACCGCGCCGACATGCCCATGCAGGTCGTGCGTCAGTGGACGAGCATCGTCGCCGCTTCCGAGCTCGCTCGTAAGCGCAACGTGAACGATGAGTTCCTGAAGAACTGGATCGACGTCGTCGATTATCAGTAATATCTGAGCGATTTATTTCGCATCGGAGGCACAAGAAAACCCCGCAGCTCATATGGGCTGTGGGGTTTTCCTTTACCCATCGAGTTTATTCACGCAACAAAATAGACTACTCCGCATCTCTTCCTAAGAGAGATACGGAGCAGTCCCGCAATTACATCTAATAGCAGAAACGTCGATTAACGGCGGGCCGCCTTAACAAGCTCGGCAACCTTGGCGACGACCTCGTCAATCGCCACGTCCTCGCGCTCGCCCGTGGCACGGTCCTTGAGCTCAACGGTGCCATTCTTAAGGCCACGCTTGCCAAGCACCACCTGATACGGGAATCCCATAAGGTCGTTATCGGCAAACTTAAAGCCGGGACGCTCGTCACGGTCGTCGACGACGACCTCGATACCCTCGGCGCACAAGCCCTCGACGATTTGGTCGCAGACGGTTGCGCACTCCTCCTTCTTGGGATCGAGCGGAATCACAGCGACCTCGTACGGGGCAACGGAAACCGGCCAGACGATACCGTGCTCGTCGTTGTGCTGCTCCACGACGGCAGCAAGCGAGCGGGACACGCCCACGCCGTAGCAACCCATGATAAGCGGCTTCTCCTTGCCGTCCTCGTCCATAAAGGTGGCGCCCATGGCCTCGGAATACTTGGTACCCAGCTGGAAGACCTGCGAGACCTCGATGCCGCGAGCAGCAGAGAGCGGCTTGCCGCAGTGCGGGCAGGGATCGCCGGCAACGACGGTGACCAGATCTGCCCACTCATCGACGGTAAAGTCGCGCTCGGGGCAGGCACCGGTAAAGTGATAATCGACCTCGTTGGCACCGCAGGCCCACTGCTTGGACTCGCGCAGGCTCTCGTCGCACACCAGACGGATGCCCTCGGGCAAGTTAACCGGTCCGATAAAGCCCTTGTGCAGACCGTAGGTCTGGAGCTCCTCGTCGGTCATCATGCGATAGCCCTTGCCAAAGACGTGCTCGGCCTTGCAGTCATTGAGCTCGTGGTCGCCCGGGACAATGGCCACGACTGGCTTGCCCTCGGCATCGATCAACGCCAGCGACTTTCGCGTACCGTTCTCGGGGAAGCCAAAGAACTTGGCAACGGCCTCGATGGTGCCCATGCCCGGAGTCTCGACCTTGGTGAGCGTACCGTCGCCGGGGCCCTCGGTCACGACGACCTTGGTGCTTGCCGCCTCGTCATCGGCAGCAAAGCCGCAATCGTCGCAGTAGACCAGCGAAGCCTCGCCGGCGTCGGCCAAAGCCATGTACTCGACGGAGGTATCGCCACCGATCTCGCCGGAGTCGGCGACAACGGGCAGAGCCTTGATGTAGCAGCGCTCGCAGATGTTGGCGTAGGCCTGCTTCATCTTGTCGTACTCCTCCTGCAGACTCTCCTGCGTGGCGGAGAAGCTGTAGGCGTCCTTCATGATGAACTCGCGACCGCGCATCAGGCCAAAGCGAGGGCGGAACTCGTCGCGGAACTTGTCCTGAATGTGGTACAGGTTGACGGGCAGCTGCTTATAGGAGCGCAGCTCATTGCGCACCAGGGCCGTGACGGTCTCCTCGTGCGTGGGGCCCAGGACGAACTCGCGACCATGACGGTCGTCAAAGCGCACAAGCTCCTTGCCATAGGCATCGATACGGCCGGACTCACGCCACAGCTCGGCATCGACCATGATGGGCATCATAAGCTCCTGGGCGCCGGCAGCGTCCATCTCGTCGCGCACGATGTTCTCAATCTTGCGGATCGAGCGCCAAGCAAGCGGCAGATAGGAATACAGGCCGGCGGCCTCCTTGCGGATCATGCCGGCACGGAGCAACAGGCGGTGGCTGGCGAGCTCAGCGTCCGCCGGATCCTCTTTAAGCGTCGGAGCATAGAGCTTAGACATATACATTGCTCGAGTCATTTACTTCTCCTCAATAAGCT
>CABQHR010000117.1 GCA_902463875.1 uncultured Collinsella sp. | reverse complement strand
GAGCTCGCTGCAGTATGCATAGATGTCGCGGATAAGGTCCGCGCCCGAAAGCGTAAACATGTAGCCTACGTCCGAAAGCGCATTGGGCGCGGCGGGCAACTTGGCCATGCGACAAAAGGTCAACAGGTCGGGCGCCATAGCGTCTTGGTAGCCAAGATGGCCGCCGTCTTCTTGTGCGGCGAGTTCCAGCTGGCGTACTCGATCCAGCGCCGCTGCCAGCACAAAGCTCGGTGTGGGAGCATTGACGTCTTCCGTGTTCGCCACGAGTTTGCCCGCCGCCTGCGTGACAAGCCAGGCGACCTCGCGCTGGCAACGCACGGCCTTGCGCGTAACCGGCTTGATGGACGAAGAAGAAACGCTCCCCTTAGGCGGATTCGAAGCAGCCATAAGACCCTCCCATGAACAATCCGGCCCAACAAGCCCGGATGAAACACGTGCTACATCAGTATACAGGGGAGTGGGGTAGCGGGGTACAAGCGCGCCAGCGGCAAACCGAGAGCATCAACAATGTGCCTCCGCTCTATTTGGACGATGGTACGTGGGTCATTAAGTACTCGGTTCAAGCGTCGGGTACCGTTGGTTTTCGAGACCAGAATTACAACCGTAAAATGCTCAACTGCATGGAATGTGACGTCCCAGTCGGAGTCATATTTGCAACCGAGGTGGGCTATAAGGTGCTCGGCCTTGCGTTTGTTGAGCGGTCCGAGCCCGAAAACGGATGGTTTGTTCTGCACGGTCCTGTTCATAAAGGCGGACCGGACCCTCGTTTTGCGCCCGACATGAGTTATCTGAAGCACATACCCGTCGATATTGAGTTTGCCGGACAGGGTGCGACCGACGATGAAATTTGGCTTTGGCGGTCTTTTACGATCGTGCTGTTTGATCGGATCGCGTGGCGATGCAATCTCGCGCACGCCTGCCGGTGCATGCTCTTCCTGATTTGTATAGCGAGAGGGGAGCGAACGTGAGCTGGCGAGGCGATATTGCGATGGGGAAGTACGGAAAACTGCCGTGCGCCCTTATAGACAACAAAATGTTTCCGAGCGTAGAAGTTGATTGCGGGTCGTTTGTCGTCGCCTGTCCTTGCTGCGGCTCGCAAATACCGTGCCTCGACATTCGGTTCATCGATGCGTGCGACAGACTTAGCGACGAAGTGAGAAAACGGACAGGCGTTCATATGCCGGTGTATCAGGAGAAATGCCCTGTTTGTGGCCTCGATATCGTGTATGACGCCGGCGACGAGGGATAGGTGACGCGGAGGAGCTGGCTGTGAAGACATCTCTGTCCCTATAAATAAACCCCCTCACCGAGCTGCTTGTGGAACTCGGCGTGATGGTCGCGTGCCCAGGTAAAGAGCGCCTGGTCAAAGTCGGTGCGCGTGGTCGGGACGCCAAAAACGCCGGCAACTTCGACGCGCACAAACTCCAGTGCCGGCAGCTTGTTGATGGCAGTGAGGGCAAACGGGGACGAGGGCTCCTCGAACAGATAGCGGCTGCCTTGCAGCGCGTCGCAACTGGTGCACGTGTTGCCGAGCGACGGGGTTTTGGAGGCTCGCGCGCCTACGGGCTTGTAGCCGCAGCGCTTATGAAGGTAGTCGCGGATCTCGCCCGGCGCGCAGCCAAGAGCGGGCACGATGGCGAGTGCGTTGGCGTTGGCCGTGTCGATGGCAATGTGCCCGGCCTTGTTGGGCGCGTGCGCGATGGCGATGCTCTGGTCGTTATCGGTTCGATAGGGAATGCCGAAGGCCGCGACCGAGGTCTCTTTGTGACACTTCCAGCACTCGCGCTTGCCCAGTACTAGATATATATACGGCGCTGAGGGGTCGGATCGGTCAACACCGGGCAGCCACTCGGCAAAGGGCTCGGGGTTGACGCCGCTGGGTACATACCAGATCTTCTTGGTCCGGTCCCATTTGGCGCCCAGCGCTTTGGCTTCTTCTTTGTGCGAAAAGGGGACATCGAGCTCGGTGCGCATGGCGGCTCCTTGGTGCTGCGGGTGCAAGTGGCTCAAGGATACCGCAGGGCGCAGACATCGCGGCGTTTTGCTGAGAAGTTGCGGTGCGGACTGATTGGTTATGCCGATGGATAGATTGGTAAGTAGATGGTCGGCTTTTGGCCAGTTGGGCGGTTGGAGCAGCTTGTGGCGCAGTTTTGTGCCTGGCTATTGTTGATGTTGGGGTATTGAATATGTTTGGCTGCCATTCGTCAGGTGAATTGATGCTGCGTTGCGATGACGGTTGGAACTGCCAGCGGATT
The DNA here is from genome assembly GCA_902463875.1 of uncultured Collinsella sp. GTDB lineage: Bacteria > Actinomycetota > Coriobacteriia > Coriobacteriales > Coriobacteriaceae > Collinsella. The sequence continues at coordinate 3,524 of CABQHR010000117.1, read as the reverse complement.
TAGCGACATAAAACAAAACAGCCCAGAGGACATAGCCTCTGAGCTGCGAACATTTGGTGGGCGTTAGAAGATTTGAACTTCTGACCTCTTCCGTGTCAGGGAAGCGCTCTCCCCCTGAGCTAAACGCCCGATCAAGGGTGCGCAAGCGCGCAAGGGATAATATAACGGAGCCTGAACTCGGTGGCAAGAACATTTTTAAAAATCGCTTACATTGTGGAATTCGGGGGCTTTGTCATATCCATTTCAAAAGAGCCCGCTGCCGCGATTTGGCTGTCGCATAATGCAAGGCCGTTGCGGTGTCGAGCTATGGAAAGACGCCTGCGGAATTGTCCTACCGATAAGCGGACAAGCCTTCGGCTGGTGCCTTCGCCGTGGTAAGGTAAGCCGAATTGCTTCCAGACTGTTTCGGGGGAGTGGAATGAGCAAAGAGTGTGTCGAGCAGGTCGAAGGCGCAGGGGCTTCGGTGCCGATGACCGATATATCGAACATTGATGTGCCCGAGGGCACCGACGAGCTCAGCCGCAACACCCGTCGCGCATGGCGCGACCGCCTGAACAGCGCTTCGACGCGCAAGATGATCACGGGCGTCTTGGCTACGCTGGTGGGCGGTTCGTTTTGGGGCTTCTCGGGCACCAGCGCGAGCTTTCTGTTCGATACCTACCACGTCGACACCTTGTGGCTTATGAGCGTGCGTCAGATTCTCGCCGGTCTACTCTTTATGGCCGTGGTTGTTACGCGCGACCGCGAGCGCCTGATTAAGCTCTGGACCACACCCGCCGATCGCAAGCAGCTGCTGCTCTTTACCGCCTTTGGTCTGCTGTTCAACCAGTTTTGCTATCTTTCGGCCGTGCGCCTGACGAACGCCGGAACCGCGACGGTGCTCCAGTGCCTGCAGCTCGTTATCATCATGGGCTACACCTGCGTGACCGATCGCCGCATGCCGCGTACTCGCGAAGTCATCGGCATTGGCCTGGCTCTGGGTGGAACCTTTTTAATCGCCACCGGCGGCGACCCCACCAGCCTGAATATCTCGCCGCTTGGCCTGGCAGCAGGTCTTATGTGTGCGGTCAGCGCCACGTGTATGGCGGTGATTCCCGCCAAGATCCTGCCCGAATACGGCAGCCCCATCGTCACGGGCTCGGCAATGCTCACGGCGGGCGTGGTCTCGTGCGTCTTCGTGCAGCCTTGGGCGCATATGCCGGCACTCGACGCTGCCGGCGTCGAGGCGCTCGCGGTATTCGTGGTTATCGGCTCGTTTTTTGCTTACATGCTCTATATGCAGGGCGTTAAGGACATCGGCTCGGTGCGTGCGAGCCTCATCGGAACTGTGGAGCCGGTTTCGGCGACCATCACCAGCGCCGTTATGCTGGGCACGGTGTTTTTGCCGACCGACCTTATCGGCTTTGCCATGATCATCGTGATGATGTTCCTCACGGTGTAGCCCCTGCGGTTGCTTTAAAGGATAATAGGCTGGCGGCGCGTTGCTTTGGCGGCGCGCCTTTGTCTATAGAGAGGATCTCTTATGAAGTACTTTGGCACCGACGGCTTTCGCGGCGAGGCCAACGTTGGGCTGACGGTAGAGCACGCTTATAAGATCGGCCGCTTTGTGGGCTGGTATTACGGCGCCAACCGCGGGGCCAAGGCGCGCGTAATCGTGGGCAAGGACACGCGTCGTTCGAGCTACATGTTCGAGGCGGCGCTGGTGAGTGGCCTGGTCGCAAGCGGAGCGGACGCCTACATGCTGCACGTGATCCCGACGCCGGGCGTGGCGCATCAGACCGTCGAGGGCTGCTTCGATTGCGGCATCATGATCAGTGCGAGCCACAACCCGTTTTGCGATAACGGCATTAAGCTCGTCAACAGCGACGGCTTTAAGATGGACGAGGACGTGCTGGAGCTCATCGAGGACTATATCGATGGCAAGAGCGAGGTGCCGCTGGCCACGGGCAACCAGATCGGCGCAACGGTCGACTATATGCAAGGGCGTAACCGCTACATCGCCTCGCTTATCGCGAGCGCTAACTTTTCGCTGCAAGGTGTCAAGATTGGCATCGACTGCGCCAACGGCTCGGCGTCCTCGGTGGCCAAGCCAGTGTTCGACGCGCTGGGCGCCGATGTGCGCGTGATCAACGCCGCGCCCGATGGCTTTAACATCAACGTCGACTGCGGCTCCACGCATATGGAGCGCCTACAGCGCCACGTGGTGGAGCAGGGCCTGGACGTGGGCTTTGCCTACGACGGCGATGCCGACCGCTGCCTGGCCGTGGACGAGCGCGGTCGCGTGGTCGACGGCGACCAGATCCTATACGTGTGCGGCGTGTATCTGAACAAGCACGGGCGTCTCTCGGGCGGTACCGTGGTGCCGACAATCGCCAGCAACTTTGGCCTGATCAAGTCGCTGGAGCTTGCCGGCCTGAACGCCGTGACCAGCGGCGTGGGCGACCGTCACGTGTATGCCAAGATGCGTGAGGGCGGCTACAGCCTGGGCGGCGAGCAGACGGGTCATACGATCTTTGGCGATATCGAGCGCACGGGCGACGGCATTATGACCTCGCTGCGTGTGATGGAAGTGATTCGCGCCGAGCGCGAGACGCTCTCGCAGCTCACGGCTCCGTGCAAGCTGCTGCCGCAGGCGCAGGTTGCCGTGCGCGTGTCGGATAAGGACGCCGCGCTGGGCAACATGGGCGTGCAGGCCGCCATCGCCGAGGCCGAGGCCGCGCTGGCGGGTGAGGGTCGCGTGTTGGTGCGCAAGAGCGGAACCGAGTCGGTGATTCGCGTGCTGGCCGAGGCTCCCGGTCAAGCAGCCGCCGACGCCGCCATGAAGCGCATCGCGGGAGCGCTGGAAGCCCTTTAGTTACGCGGTTTTACCAAACCGCGTAACTGCTCAACGCTGCAAACGGCCCCAGGCGGCAATCTCACCCGGCACTTGGGGACGTTCCTATTGTGCCGGCATAAAAGGAACGTCCCTAAGTGCCGGGTCTCTGGCTTAGATGAAAAAAGGGGCGCCGCGGATAGATCCTGCGGCGCCCCTTTGCGTTGGCGTGTTGCCTAAGCTTTACAGCTCGTAGAGCGTGGTGAACTTGTCCTGCAGGTAGCTGCAGTAGTAGCGGGCGTCGAATGCCATGCCGCAGGCGCCCGTGATGAGCTCCGGCGCGTCCTTGGCACGACCCCACTGCCAAATGTGCTCGCCGAGCCAGGCGCAGACGGGCGCCAAATCGCCGCTCGCGCAGGCGCCGTTGAGGTCGACACCGTCGCGGCACATGGCCGGCACGAACATGGCGTCGTAGGCACTGCCCAGCGCATAGGTGGGGAAGTAGCCAAACGAGCCGCCGCTCCAGTGCGTATCCTGCAGGCAGCCGTGAGTGTCGTCGGGAACCGGAACGCCCAGGTACTCGTCCATAAAGCGATTCCAAAGCGCGGGGATGTCCTTGGCTGTGGCCTCGCCGGCAAACAGCATGCGCTCAATCTCGTAGCGCACCATAATATGCAGCGGGTAGGTGAGCTCGTCGGCCTCGGTGCGGATC
>CABQHR010000116.1 GCA_902463875.1 uncultured Collinsella sp. | reverse complement strand
AACTCGATATCGGCGTGCTTCACCTCGGTCGAGAAAAGCGTCATCATGTCGGCGCTAAACGTTTTAGGGATAACGACGGCAGCGTAGTACGCGCCCGACTTAACGCCCTCAATCGCCTTATCGCGATCGTTGAGCACAACCCAGTCAAAGTTCTCGTTACCGCGCAACGCGGACGTCACGTTTTCGCCCACGTTGACCTCGACGGGGATCAGATCGCTCTCGTAACCCTCATCGGTGTTGACCACTGCAATCTTAAGGTTGCCGGTATTGCCGTAGGGATCCCAGCTTCCGGCGATGTTAAACCATGCATAGAGACATGGCACGATGATCAGGCCCATCACGACGACCATGCCGATCACGGAGCGAGACACGTTTTGGACATCGCGCTTAAACAGATGCAGGATGTTCTTCATTTATGCCTCACCTCTTTTTGAGTGCTTGCCAAGCGAGGTGGTGTCCCCGTCGTTTCCGTTTACGTTGTCAGCGCCGTCGGCATCTTGAGCCTTACGATGCGCACCGATATGCGACAGACGGCTCGTAGGCTGTTCGCCTCCCTTGGCGCCACGCTCGCTGGCGTTGAGGCCAAACATGCGACGGGCGGCAGGGATGGCAGCCGTGTGCTCGCGCATCTCGCGGCGAAGGTCCTCGTCCGAAAGCGCCGAGATACGCATCTGGGTATTGAGGCTCGCACGGATGTATTCGATGTTGATGAGCCAGCCGCAGATGGCGATAACCGAAATGATCCAGATAACGAGCAGGATGATCTTGCCGTTATTGTCGATATCGAGCACCGTCGAAAGCACAAAGAGCAGAACCTGCACGCCTACCACGGCGGCAAAACCGCCCTTGATGTAGTACGGGTAGCGATGCTCAAACGCCACGGCATGATCGAGCAGCTCGCGACGGTAGGAATCCGAATCGAGCATGACGCGCATGGCCGTGCGCAGCGAATAACGCTGGCGCGGCAGGTCGTTGGACTCGCAGATCATGAGGCCCGTCGTGGAAAGCTGCTTGTCAAAGAGCAGGTTGAGGTTGAGCAGCAACGGGCGCAGCTGCAGACCGATAAAGAGCGCGACGATCAAGAACACGCCCAGAATGCACAGGTTAAACAGGTAGTTGAACGAGTACATGCCGCCGACCGTCTCACGCAGCAGGTTGATGCCATAGGTGAAGGGCAGCAGCGGGTGCAGCCACTGGAAGAAGCCGGGCATCATCTCGATAGGATACATGCCCGACGAGCCGGGGATCTGCACAATGACGAGGATGACGCCAATGGCTTTACCGATATGCTTAAAGGTGGTGGACAGCGCATAGATGATGTTGACGTAGGTGAACGAGATGGCGATGCCGCCCAGCACAAAGAGCAGCGGATTGACGCACTGAACGCCAATGACCAGGTCGCCCACCGTAACGATAATGGCCTGGAACGCGCCCAGGATCACCAGCAGCAGCCAGCGGCCAAAGTAGCCCTGACGCGCCGTAAAGCTACCGATGCCCTCGCGGTCGACCTCGAGTTTGTAGATAGCGATGAGCACATAGCCGCCTACCCACAGCGCCAGATTGGTGTAGAAGGGCGCGATGCCCGAGCCAAAGCTCTTGACCGGATAGATTGACTTGGACGTCAGCTCAACCGGAGATGCCATGAAATCTGCCACGTCATTGACGTCGACGTCCATGAGGTCGGCTAACTCCCCCATAGACTCAGAGGTCTGCAGGGCCGCAATGTCATTGGCAGCGGTCGCGAGCTTGTCCTGAACCTTGGCAAGGGAGGCGTCGGTTTGGGACAGCGTGGTCTTTGCCTGCTTGAGCGTGGCGTCGAGCTGCGCCAGCGTGCCGCGCGCGCTCGCAATCGTGGGGGTCATACCCGACACAATGCCGGTCAAATCGCCCGAAACGGCGGCAAAGGAGTCCAGCGCGCTCGAAGCCTTCGGCAGCGCGTTCTGCCCCAGATCGGTCTGAGCCTGACCGAGGTTAGCCGTACCGGTCTGAATTGCCGCGTTGAGTGCGTTGCTCGCGTTCGAGATTGCCGTAGCGTCGTTTGCCATGGCGCTCGACTGTGCAGAAAGGCCGTCCTTGATGCTCTGCAGCTTCTGGTTTTGCTCGCGAAGCGAATCGATGGTCGATACAATGCGCGCGTCAATTTCCTCGGAACCTGTCGACGTGTCATTGACGAGAATCTCCAAGTGCCCGATAACGGCCTTATTGTGATCGATCGTCGCCTGGAGAGACTCGAGCGAGTTGTCGATGCGGGTGGTCGTAGATGTGACCGTACCCGTCAGCTTGCCAATCGCAGCGTTCGCGGAGGCTGACGTCTTGGTGAGCGCAAGGCTGCCCTCCGAAAGTGCCTTGGAGAGCGAGGTGATGGACTTGCCCGCCGTGGCGCGAGCCTCGCCCAGCAGGTCGTTGCCCTGGGAGATCGCCTGCGTTAGAGAGGGCGCCTGCCCCTGCAGGCCCGCCAGCGCAGCATCGGCCGAAGCAATCGAGCTGCTCGTCTTGTCGATGGCGGTGTTCATGTCGCCGATGGAATCACGTACTTCGCCCAGGGTATCAGACGCCTCGGACACCGAGCCCGCCAGTGAATCCTGGGTCTGGGTTGCCTTGTCTTTAAGGTCGATGCCAGCATCTTTGGCAATGCCCGCGACGGTCTCGCCCACCGTGGAGACAAACTCCGAGTTGATCTGCTCCTCGATGGTGTTGGCGCCGGTATCGGTGACCTTGGGCGCAATGGCGCTCTTTTTCTCGTTGACGTAATAGGTGAGCTTCGGCTGATGGTAGTTGCCGTCGAGCATCGAGACCAGGTTATCTGAGAAGTTCTTGGGGATCACGATTGCAGCGTAATATTCACCGCTCTCGACGCCCTCTTTAGCATCGGCGGCCGAATCGACGAAGGTCCAGCCCAGTTGATCATTCTCTTTGAGCTGGTCGACAACCTTGTCGCCCGCATTGAGCTCGCCCACCAGGTCGTTTTGAGTGCCTTGATCGTTGTTGGCGATGGCAATCTTGATGCCCTGGGTGTTTCCGTACGGATCCCAGTTGGCCACGATGTTGTACCAGGCATACAGCGAGGGAATAACGCACACGCCCAGGGTAACCACCAAGGCGACGGGGTTCACAAGCAATCGCTTAATGTCGCGCCTAAATATCGCAAAGGAGACCTTTGCGTTGGATAGTTTGCTGCCGAGACTCACGCTTGGACCATCCATCCTGTCGTTGAATCGAATCGTACTATCGACAACCATTGTACGTAGGCGCTTTAGCGTCTCGAAGCACAATGGTATTGAGTTTTGCGGGTAGCAATATACTACGAAGATGAGTTAGTGTACAGTTGTACAGTATCTTTAATTTCAGCAGGTCACAAAACCACAGCCCGCACAAATTAGCAATCCGAATAGTCATTGGGAACGTTCTTAAACGACTAGTCAAACAAGAACGTCCCCGATGACTACTTAGGGCCACGAAAGCGTCGCAGGTTGAGCATAAGTCAGCGAAAACGCCCCTAAGCGAGCAAGGTGACGTGAAAGAGGAGGGAAGCGTACTTCGGTACGCGACCGACGATTGAACGTCAGATTGCCGCTTAGGGGCGTTTGCAGCGTCGACCGGTCTGCCGTTCGTTAGAACGGCGGAACCAAAGGCGTAACTACTTAACTACATCAAGTTGCAGACAGCCGCCGCGAAGGCAACGGGGTCCTCGGGGAGGATGCCCTCGACCAGCAGGGCCTGATCGTAGAGCAGGCCGGAGTACTGCTTGATCTTGTCGGCGTCGCCTGCCTTCTGGGCAGCGACAAGCTTGTCAAAGACCGGGTGCTTGGCGTTGAGCTCGAGCACGCGCTGGCTCTTGGGCATGCCGTCGGGCGCGCCCTCGGGCCCCTTCTGGAGCACCTTCTCCATCTCGAGCGAAAGCGGACCCTCGGTGGTGATGCAAGCGGGGGCATCGGTCAGGCGCGCGGAGACGGCAACTTTCTCGACCTTGTCACCGAGCGCCTCCTTCATAGCGCTAAAGAGGTCCTCGTTTTCCTTGGTGGCGTCCTCGGCCTCCTTCTTCTCGTCCTCGGTCGCCAGGTCAAGGTCGCCGGTTGCGACATTCTTGAGCTCCAGGTGACGATCCTCGACCTCGGGCTCGGCACCGTCGGCAACGGCCTTCTCGGCTGCCTCGCGAGCGGCATCGTCTTCATAGAGCTTGGGCATGTCGGCCGCCACGTACTCGCGCATGGCCTGGAAGGTGAACTCGTCCACATCCTGCGTCAGCAGCAACACGTCGTAGCCATGGTCGAGCACGCCCTTCACTACAGGCATCTTGGCCAGGCGCTCGCGCGAATCACCGGCAGCGTAGTAGATGGCCTTCTGGCCCTCGGGCATGCTCTTGGCATACTCGGCCAGGGTAATCATCTTCTGCTCCTTGACAGACCAGAACAGCAGCAGGTCGGCAAGTTCGTCGGCCTTCATGCCATAGCTCGAGTAGATGCCGTACTTAAGACCGCGGCCAAAGTTCTCAAAGAACTTCTCATATGCCTCGCGATCGTTGTCGCGCATATCCTCAAGATCGGCGGTAATTTTCTTCTCGACACGCTTGGCAATGGCCTTGAGCTGACGGTTCTGCTGCAGCGTCTCACGCGAAATATTGAGCGTTACGTCGGCAGAGTCCACGACACCGCGCACAAAGTTGTAGTAGTCGGGCAGCAGGTCGTCGCACTTCTCCATAATCAGCACGTTGGAGCTGTAGAGCGCCAGGCCCTTCTCGTAGTCCTTGCTGTACAGATCGAACGGGGCACGGCCCGGCACAAACAGCAGGGCGTCGTACTCGAGCGTGCCCTCGGCATGGAAGCTGATGGTGCGCGCGGGGTCATCAAAGTCGTGGAATGTGGACTTATAGAACTCGTCATAGTCCTTCTGCCCGACATCGGAGCTGCGCTTTTTCCAGATCGGCGTCATGGAGTTGACGGTCTCGAGCTCCTGATAGTCCTCGTACTCGGGCTTGTAGTCGTCACCAGCGTCCTCGGGCTTGGGCTTCTGGCGGCTCTTGGTCACCATCATCTGAATCGGGTAGCGCACATAGTTGCTGTACTGCTGAATCAGGCTCTTGAGGCCCCACTCGGTCAGGAAGCGATCGTAGGTCTCGGCCTCGCCATCGGCGTCGAGCTTCTCGTTCTCGCGCAGCGTGAGGATAACGTCGGTACCGTGCTCGGCACGCTCGCCGTCCTCGATAGTGTAGCCCTCAAGACCGTCGGATTCCCACACATGGACGACATCCTCGCCATAGGCGCGGCTGACCACCTTCACATGGCTAGCGACCATAAAGGCCGAGTAGAAGCCCACGCCAAACTGACCGATGATGTCGACATCGGAGCCCTGTTGCTCGGCGTTCTCGGTCTTAAACTCCTCGGAGCCGGAATGCGCGATGGTGCCCAGATTACGCTCGAGCTCCTCGGCGGTCATACCGATGCCGTTATCCGAAATAGTGATCGTGCGGGCATCCTTATCAAAGGAGACACGAATGGCTAGGTCGCCCTGGTCGAGCTTGACGCTCGGATCCTGCAGGCTCTTAAAGTTGAGCTTGTCGACGGCATCGCTCGCATTGGAGATAAGCTCGCGCAGGAAGATTTCCTTATTGGTGTAAATGGAGTTGATCATGAGGTCGAGCAGTTTTTTGCTCTCGGTCTTAAATTGACGCATGTGCAGTCCTTTCGCGCTACCCCTGTCCGCAAAAACGGCCCGGTTGCCCGAGCCGCCGCGCAGACCTGCTATGTTCAGACTTAGATTTTATAACCCATTAGCGCGCATATATACATACGGAATCGAAAAACTGTATGT
>CABQHR010000115.1 GCA_902463875.1 uncultured Collinsella sp. | reverse complement strand
ACCGCGTGATGGCCATCAAGTACGCCGTCCGCCGCGCCTGCGGAAGCCCGGCACGTTGGTACGGCCTAGAGAACTCGGCCATCATCATCGAGTACGTGCCCCTCTTTGCCCGTATGCGTCCGGCAGTCAAGCTTGTACGCACTCAGGTGCCACTCGAGGTCCAGATCGAGGAAGCCGAGGAAATGGAAGTCGACATTTTCTCGGACGACTTGGTCAACGGCAACGAGGCCGGGAGGGACATGAACGTCGATCCCACCGAATTGCTCGAGAGCGTCGCCGATACGCCCGAACAGCAACTGCTCGACGGCCTCGAGAGCACCCAGCTCAACGACGCCAACTTCTAGCGACGTCGCGCATCAACGACAGCGCCCCTGCACCTCACAGGAGATGCAGGGGCGCTTTGCATTTCAGTAAAGCCCTCGGCTACGAACGACGCGGCTCGGGAACCACGAGTCTATCGGGGCTCGCGCCCTCAGCATCCATCAGGCTCACGTAGCGAATCGACGGATCCTCATACATCGCGTAGTAATAATTGCCCGTGCGCGCGCTAAAGCATCCGGTATAGATAGTCTTCTCGAACTTGCCATCGCCCATCCTGGACGCCCCCTCAATCATCACCACGCCCTCGAGTGAACGGAACATGCGGACGACGTTTTCGGCCTCGCTGTCTTTTTGCGGGTAATTGGCGTTGAGGTACGCTGCCTTTACAAAACGGCTCGGCGAATAGCAGTCGCCGGGAATGCCGCGCATGCCGGCACCGGCTCCATAGGGCTTAAGCTCGGCGCCACGCCACGTCGCCGTCTGCGGAAAATCGCTTGTGGCGGTGATATAGGTGCGTAGGTTTTCCATATGCCACGGGAAGGTCGGCTGGTTGGCAAGGGTGTCGACCGGATTGTCGTATACATGCAGGCCATCGGCCATCATCTCGACCACGATGCTACGCTGGCTGTCGCCGATAATCCAATGGAGCAGCGACACGCCCAGCCCCTCTCCGGCAGATTTGGCAACAATCACCGTATCGTGCAACGCAGCCTCGACCTCGTCGACCGTCGAGAACGTCGCTGCCACCCACAGGGGAAACTCATAGGCCGCGATATTGGTCTTTCCATCAGCCGGGCTCTCGGCATACTCGGCATAGCCGGGAAAGTTGAGCCCCGCCACTGCCAGACCCGCATCGTTGCCGCAGTCGAAAAACATGGGATAGTTCTTGTAATCGATGCACATACCGATCACCGCGTGTGCCGCTGTCGCGTCGTCGATAAACGAATACGGAATGTGAAACCCGCGCGGCATCACGCGAACCTGTTGGCCGTAGTCAAAGCTCCAGTCGAGGTTGCGGCCCAGATACATGTTGCCGGAATTATCGGTAAATCGAATGCTCGTACACATAGCGCCTCCTAGCTTTACGTTCTTGCTAAGGTTATTGTCACCAAACAAAAAGGCGCTAAACACAAAAGCCCGGACATGACAACAATGTCACGCCCGGGCTCAAAGACCGCAAAGTCGGTCCCCAATTGAACCGCTCTAGACAAGTTTGCCTAAGCAGTGATCAATCATGTGCTGAATCATTTGCGCCTCGAAGCCCACAAAGTCCTGCTTGCGCTCGCGCATCTTGCCGTCGACGATCACGTCATAAGCGACCTTGCACTTGATATAGCGCGTGGACTTGGTGACCTCCTCGTGCGTCAGGCAGCTCTCCTCCATCTTGCTGGCACCCAGGCCAAACACCAGACGGGGGTTGTAGAGCACGTGGGGCTCGCCGGCATCGTCCAGGTAGACGCAAACCTTCTTGGTGACGCCAATCTGGTTAGCGGCAAGGCAGCCGGCATCGTCGAGCGACTTGATGGTATCGATCAGGTCCTGAGCAACCGACTCGTCCTCGACGGTCGCAACCTCGCAACGCTGGGACAGGATAGCCTCGTCGTGGCAAAGCTCTTTAATCATACGTTCCTCCATAGGGGTCGTTGTAACCGCTTAAGTATACGGTACCCACACATTTTCATGCGAAAAATACCGTCCGTCTGCTACAAAGCGCCGAACATCAACATGCGAGGAACAGCAAGGTTATAAAGACGATATAGTAAGTGAGTTCGTGTCAATCGGCCTAAACTCGGGGCCGAACAAGGAAAGGGTATGCATGGACGAACTTTTTCACGTCAGTGAGCGCAAGTCCACAATCGGGACCGAACTTCGCGCTGGACTGACAACATTCCTGGCGATGGCCTACATCATCGCCGTCAACCCCGCAGTGCTCTCGGGCGCCGGCATCGATGCGGGAGCGCTCGCTTGCGCCACCTGCCTGGGCGCCGGCATCATGACCATCTGCATGGGCATCTTCGCAAACCGCCCGCTCGCCTGCGCGTCGGGTCTAGGCATCAACGCCATGATCGCGGGCATCGCCACCACCATGTGCGGCGGCGACTGGCACGTGGCCATGAGCGTTATCTTCCTCGAGGGTGTCGTCATCTTGCTGCTCGTCCTTTGCGGCCTGCGCGAGGCCATTATGGACGCCATCCCCGTGGTCCTGCGCCACGCCATCTCGGTGGGCCTGGGCCTGTTCATCGCCATGATCGGCCTGTGCGACGCCGGCATCATCACCGCTGGCGCCGGCACGCTCGTCGGCTTGGGCGACATCACCTCCCCCACCTTTATCGTCGGCATCATCTCCATCGTCGTGACGGTTGCCCTGGCTTCCCGCAACGTGCCGGGCTCGCTGCTCATCGGCATCATCGTCGCCGTTATCGCCGGTATCCCGCTGGGCGTCACCCATGCGCCCGAGGGCCTCATCGCACCGCTCGACTTCTCGACCTTCGGCGCCCCGTTTGCCAGCACTGCCGACGGCAACCTTGCCATCGTGAAGGTCCTGACCGACCCGATGCTGCTCGTCGTTGCCTTCTCGCTGCTCATGAGTGACTTCTTCGACACCATGGGTACTGCGATGGCCGTCGCCAAGCAGGGCGAGTTCCTAACCGAGGACGGCAACGTCGAGGACATCCGCCCCATCCTGATCGTTGACTCCGTGGCCGCTGCTGCCGGTGGCTTTATGGGCGTCTCTTCCATCACCACCTTCGTCGAGTCCACCTCTGGCGCTGCCGACGGTGGCCGCACGGGTCTCACCTCCGTCACCACCGGCGTGCTGTTCATTCTCGCCGCGTTCTTCTCCCCCATCGTCACCATCGTTTCCAGTGCCGCCACCTGCGGTGCTCTGGTCTACGTCGGCTACCTCATGATGAGCGAGGCCTCCGAGATCGACTGGTCCGACGTGTCGCAGGGTTTCCCGGCGTTCATGATTATCGCCGGTGTGCCCTTCACCTACTCCATCTCTGCCGGCATTGGTCTGGGCTTTATCGCCTACGTGGTCGTCGCGCTCGTTAAGGGCGAGGCCTCCAAGATCAAGCCGCTCATGTGGATCGCAGCCCTTGCCTTCCTCGTCTACTTCTTTGTAGCGTAACGGCAAAGCTGCCAAAGCAGAACACCAAAGCGCGAAGTCGCAACGAGCGGCTCCGCGCTTTTCTTTTAAAGACGGGCAGAGCACGGGCGCGCGATATATTGCTTCCCAAATTTTGGACATTTTGCCCTCCAAACGGCACTACCGCCGGCTACATCCTGCAGATATGCTGGGCGTAATCGCATAGGCCCTATGAGGATGGGAGTAACCATGGCCGCCTTGTTCACGACCCCCAAGCGCAATGACAAAACCTCTGGAGCCCATTTTGTCGAGCCCGACGTGCGCCGTCGCACGCTGCTCGCACACGGCAGCTGGCGCCGCGTGACGCGCCGCATCGTCTGCAGCCTGGCCTGCGCGCTCACGGTAAGCTCACTGCTCATGCCGAGCATCTCGCTTGCCGCCGAATGGGTCGACGTCGGCGGCGTCCGCCACGAAGCGGCCGCGGGGCCCACGGGAGACGCCGCCGGCACCTGGTCGTGGAACGGCGCCGACGACATGAAGCTCAACGGCTATAACGGCGGCGCGATTACGGCTGCAGGCAAGCTCAACATTGCCTACGAGGGTACCAACACCGTGGAAACAGAGCCCGATTACACCGGTGCCGCCATCAAGGCGAAGGACGGCACTAACCAGAAAGCAGAGTTGAACATAACGAGCTCGAATAGCACGGATGAGCTCAATGTGACAGCCGAGGCAGACGCGATTAAATCCACGGGCGATCTCTCCATTTCAGGTCCAGGCACCGTTAACACCACAAGTACCACTTCCGACGGAATTGAGGCAAAGGGCGATCTCTCTATCACGGGCTCGGGCACCGTGAATGCAACGGGCGGTACCGAAGGCATCCAATCCAAGGGCAAGACCACCATCGATTCCTCTGGCACAGTGTTAGCTAAAGGAGGCGAAGGCTACGGCATCGCCGCGGGCAGCGACCTGATCGTCAAAGGCGGCGGCAAGGTAGAGGCAAGCTCTAACGAGGACGTGGCGATTTGGGCAGACGGCAACATCGACATCTCGGGCGGCAGCCAGGTCAAGGCGAGCTCCCAGGAAGATCTCGCTGTCGACGCTGAGGGCAGTCTCACGGTCACGAACGCATCCCTTAATGCAAGCGGTGTTGAGTATGGCGCCTATGGCCGCAAGGGTGTCACGCTCGACCACGCGACCGTGACGGTCCGTGCAAGCGCGGGCGGCGGCTGGCAAACTATCGCTCTCATCACCGACGAGGACGATATCGTCATCAAGAATGGCTCCATCGTGGACGCGCTCGCAGAAGGCGGGTTCTCGGCTGCTATCGCCAGCAGAAACTACAACCCTGGCGAGTCAGGCGGACACATCTACATCAGCGACTCCGTTGTCAAGGCTATAGCCCGCTATGTCGAGTCCGGTGGCGATGGCCCCGATCACTACAGCAACGACCAAAGCGGCGGGGTCATCCCTGAGCCTAGGGGTCTGAACATCGGTATCTTCGCCCAGACCTACGAGGGCATCACGCCCGCGAGTATCTCGATCGTCCGCAGCAAGCTCACGGCTGAGGGAGACACGGCGGCAATCTTCGCTCTTGCCATAAGCGAAGATGGCAAGGCGATCGGCACCATCAAGATCGAAGGCGCTCCCATCCAGGCGCCCGCAGGCGGCAAGATCATTAACTATCGCTACGAAGAAGAGTACGGCCCCAGCATCTCCTACGAGGCAGGTCAAACCATCGGCACGGGTGACGCCACGATCGACTCCCCCTATGACGCCGCTGTCGCCAAGAGCACGGTCATCGTGCCTCCCGAGGAGACCAAACCCGAGGAGAAGCCCGGCGAGACCAAGTCCGAGGGTTCCAAGTCCGAGGGCACGAAGACGACCAAGACCGTCGCGGTTGCAACTACGGGCGTCAAAGCCACCGGCAAGCTCGCGGCGACCGGCGACGCCTCGAGCGCCGTCGTCGTGGCGACCGCCCTTGCGGGAACAGCCGCCATCGCCGCCGGCGCCGTGGTGAGCCGCAAGCGCTCGTAAACACTTTTTCGCACGGGACGGGTGGATCGCGGCCCTTGCCTTCCTCGTCTACTTCTTCGTAGCGTAAGGGCAAGGCTGCAAAAGCTGAACAATAAAGCGCGGAGTCGCCATGCGGCCCCGCGCTTTTCTTTTAGCGCCGGTCCCTGCGCCGGCGTGCGGCCTATTTCTCCCCCATTTTGGCCATTTTGCCCTCCAAACGGCACTACCGCCGGCAACATCCAGCAGATACGCTGAACCTAGCCGTATAGGCCCTATGAGAACGGGAGCAACCATGGCAGCCTTGTTCACGACCCCCAAACGCAATGACGCTACCGCCGGAACCCATGTTGCCGAACCCGACGTTCGCCGTCGCATAGGACTCGCGCACGGCAGCTGGCGCCGCGTGAC
>CABQHR010000114.1 GCA_902463875.1 uncultured Collinsella sp. | reverse complement strand
TGCGTTCGTACCTGGAGCCGATCTTCTTCTACGCGATGAGCTGCGAGCTGCGCGCAGCCCGCGGTAAGGTTTTCGACCACAGCCCCGAGGTTCGTCGCTACATGGGCGTCGAGCAGTACTAGGTACCGGGAAAAGCATTCACCTTCGATTCGCAAGGGCACTGCGTGAGTCAAAAAAGCGGGCCGCGTCGGGGATTTCCGGCGCGGCCCGCTTAGTATCGCGTTTAGATTCGCAAGGTTTCGGCAGCCTACGGCCTACTTTGCGTCGTAGGCCTCGGCATCCCACCAGTCGAGCTGGGCGATGTTGTCGCGGATGTGCTGGCAGCTCTTGTGGAAGCCCTCGAGCTCGTACTCGGACAGGTCCAGCGTGTAGACCTCCTCGACGCCCTCGGCGCCGATCACGCACGGCAGGGAGGTAAAGATGCCCTCCTGGCCATACTGGCCGGTCATGAGCGTAGAGGCCGAAAGCACGGCGTGCTCGTTGTGCAGCACGGCGGCGCAGACGCGCGCGGCGGAGTTGGCGACGGCGTACTCGGTGCACTGCTTGCCAGCGTAGGTCACATAGCCGCCCTTGCGCGCGAGTTCCTCGACCTCCATGTGGTCGAACGCGTACTTGTCGGGGTTCTCGGCCTGAAGCTCGGTGAGGCTCTTGCCGGCGACGGTTGCGGCCTTAAAGGCGGCCAGCTGGCTAAAGCCATGCTCGCCAATCATGTAGGCGTCGATGGACTTGGGGCTCACGCCGACCTTCTTGGAGATTTCGGTGCGCAGGCGGGCGGAATCCAGGCCGCAGCCCGAGCCGATGATCTTCTTGGGATCGTAGCCGGTCAGGTGCCACAGCTCGGTGCACACGACGTCGCAGGGGTTGGAGATGCTCACGAAGATGCCGTCGAAGCCGGCGTCGACGATGCGCTTGGCAAAGGAGCGGGCGGCGTCGGTGGTAAAGAACAGCTCGCCGTCGCGGCTGCCGGCGGCCAGCGCGACCTTGCCGGCGGCGTTGACGATGACGTCGCAGCAGGCCAGCTCCTCGTAGTGATCGTAACAGTTGACGATCTTGGTGTTGTACGGGACAAACGAAAGGGAGTCGCGCAGGTCCTGGACCTCGGACGTCACCTTGGCCTCGTTGATATCGCACAGGTACAGCTCATCGGCAATGCCCTGCATGAGCAGGCTGTTGGCGACATGTGCTCCTACGTGGCCCTGGCCGACCACACCGATCTTACGCGTCTGGTACATATCTGTATCCTTTCGGCCGAGTTTTCGCGTCGAACTATTGTAGCGTCCTGCCGTCACTTTGCTAGGCTAAAGCGCCGTAGATTTTTGGGACATGCCTTAATCTCTACTTTTGGAGTGATTTGGGCCGCTGACGGCATCGCTGGGCGATGTGCTCGCGCGGATGGGGCCGCTCGTTGTACCATAGCTGCAACTGACTCGTAAGGAGCATCCATGCCCATTCGCATTCCCGACGCCCTCCCTGCCGCCGCGCAGCTCGAGAGCGAGAACATCTTTGTCATGACCGAGTACCGCGCGCTGCACCAGGACATCCGTCCGCTGCGTGTGCTCATCCTCAACCTCATGCCCACCAAGATCGCCACCGAGACGCAGATTATGCGCAAACTCTCCAACACGCCGTTGCAGGTGGAGGTGGACCTGCTGCGCACCAAGACGCACGAGGCCACGCACGTGAGCGCCGGCCACCTGGAGACGTTCTACCGCACGTTCGACGACATCCGCGACATCCACTACGACGGCCTGATTATCACGGGCGCGCCCGTGGAGCAGATGCCGTTCGAGGAGGTCGACTACTGGCCCGAGCTCTGCCAGATCATGGATTGGTCCACCACGCACGTGCACTCCACGCTGCACATTTGTTGGGGCGCGCAGGCGGGGCTCTACCATCATTACGGCATTCAGAAGTACGATCTACCGGCCAAGGCAAGTGGCGTGTTCGAGCATTATCTGGTGAAGCCGCAAAGCCCGCTGGTCCGCGGCTTCGACGACCGCTTCTATGCCGTGCATTCGCGCAACACCGATGTGCGCCGCGAGGACGTGGAGGCTGAGCCGCGGCTTGAGGTCGTGGCCGTGTCCGACGAGGTGGGCCTGTACATCGTCAAGTCGACCGACAGCCGCCGCTTCTTTGTCTTTGGCCATCCGGAGTACGATACCGACACGTTGCGCCTGGAGTACGAGCGAGACGTGAAGCGCGGTCTCAACCCCCAGGTGCCGGCGCATTACTTCCCGAACGACGACCCCACCGCCGAGCCGCGCAACGTCTGGCGCAGCCAGGCTCAGCTGCTCTACACCAACTGGCTCAACTACTACGTCTACCAGACCACGCCCTACGACCTGGCTCGCGCCGGCGAAGAGCACTAGGCCGCTGTCGTGGCTGTGGCTGCGGCGGTTACCGTGGCCGCTACGCGACGAGCGTGGATAATCGGACACACGAGCGTGGATAATCGGATGCATGTTGAATGAGCGTGGATAATCTCCCACTTTTGGTCGAGGAACAGGCCCAAAGTGGGAGATTTTCCACGCTCGATTTTTCTGCGGCTGTCGTAGGCGGCAGCACCACGCGTCGAGTGTTTACGGACAGCATCGCAAACTAGGTAGTTTCGAGCCACAGCATATTTTCTTTTAAGGAAATCGACGGCTTTTGAGGCATAAAGATGTGGAGACAGGGACCTCTGGACAACCGCTCTACCTGCAGATATAGAGCATTGGCCTAAAACGTCCAAAACCGTCAAGCATTTGGTCAGCTGCTGGACAGCATTTGGTCAGACTTCGCATGAAACCGTCTGGTACGTTGGCGCCGTTCCAAGAGTTTGGAGGCGACATGGCAAACATGACGGCGAATCAAAGACTTGCAGGTCACATTAAGGCATGCGAACAGCAGATGAGCTGCGTGTACGCGCGAACTGCGGCGGAGGCAAAGCAGATTGAGCGACGGGTGGCGGCGGGAAGTCTAGAGGCGGTCATGCCAGGGCTGTATGCGCGTCCGGAATATTGGTCCGAACTCAAGTTTCGACAGCGTTATCTGCATCGGGTGCGGGCCCTTGCGCAAAAGCATCCCGACTGGACGTTTTGCTCCTATACGGCGGCTGTTATCTATGGCCTTTCGGTTTCGCATGCCAATTTGACGCACATCCATATCGCCGTGGCACCGGCACAATCAACGACGCCGGGCTCTCAGGTCGTTCGCCATCGTTATGTTCGTCAAACACGGGCCACCCAGATGGACATTGCCGTGACCGATATCGATCAAACGATTACGGATTGCCTGGTCGATGCATCGTTTGTCGAGGGACTGATCATTGCGGACTCGGCGCTTCATGAGCAGCTGTTGTCGAAGGAGCATCTCGTTGAGGCAGTCAACAAGCTTGGCTTAAATCGTCGCGGTGTTGTGACGGCGCGCAGGGTTGCACGGTATGCCGATGGCCTGTCGGAAAGCGGTGGCGAGTCCAAGGCGCGCGCCCTGATGATCGAGCGCGGCTGGCAGACGCCGGAGCTGCAAATTGAGCTGTTCGACCCGGTTGAGCCGGGACGGCCGTATCGCGTCGACTACTTGTGGCGCGTGGAAGATCGGCTGATCATCGGGGAATTTGACGGATTCGTTAAAAGCGAGAAGGCAGCGGAGGAGGGCAAGCTCGCAAAGGCGCAGTTTGATGAGCGCCAGCGCGAGTCGAGGCTTTCGCTGCTTGATAACTGCAGGATCGTGCGCTTGTGCTGGGATGATCTGAGGGATCCGGCAAAGCTCGATCGCAAGCTCAAAGTTGCCGGCGTGCCGCGTGCATGTTGAGGCGGTTGCGGGGCGTTAAGCTGCACGAGCGTGGATAATCGGACACACGAGCGCGGATTATCGGACGTTTGAATAATGAGCGTGGATAATCTCCCGTTTTTTGCCCCCGAACAGTCCCAAAGTGGGAGTTTTTCCACGCTCATCGTGCAGGTGCGATGCAACGGCGGTTAGGCGCTGATGATGTTGGGCAGCGGCAGGTCGTGGACGTCGGTGGGGACGTGGTCGATGCGCTGTTCGTCAAAGGCGATGCCGACGATTTGACATGCGGGCGAGAGCATGGACAGGTAACGGTCGTAGCAGCCGCCGCCGTAGCCCAGGCGCGCGCCGGTTTGGTCGAAGGCCACGAGCGGCACAACAATCATGTCGAGTGCTTCGGCGGGCACGATAGGGAAGCGGCTGCTGTCGATGTCCGTGGCCGCGAAGGCCCGCGTGGGGTGGGCGATAAACGGTGCCGCGGATGCATCATCGGCGGCAACTGCCCTCATGCACATGCGCTGGCCACAAGCTGCGGCATCAATTGCCGAGAGCATGCACGGATAGGCCACGCGCCAGCCGCGTTTGGCGGCCGCTGCGGCAAACGCGGCGGGATCTGCCTCGGAGCCCATTACGGCATAGACGGCAACGGTGTGCGGTGCTGCGGCATCCAAGCGGCCCAGCAGCTCAACCAGCCGTGCACAGATATCAGCAGACTTCGCCGCCCGCAAGTCCAAATCAAGAGCATCGCGCCGAGCAATCACCGCCCGCCGCAACTCAGCCTTATCCATTCCAGCCCCCTCTCCCAAACCTACCAAAAAGGGACGGGTTTATTTTGGCAGGTTTTATCTGAGCAAACGCCCAAACCACAACACAAAGCATCGCAAGGGGGCAGTTCATGGACACCTTCGTGACGGTTTTGACGAAGAGCGGGTGTTCGCGGCGGTTTGTCTCGATCTGTAACAGTAACTCGGCAAAATCGGATTTAGATGTTACAGATTGAGACAAAGGTCCTGCGTCATCCGGAAACGTCTCGATTTGTAACAACTGGAGCCAATATTGCCGTCTTAGCGTTACAGATCGAGACAAACCGGCAGACTGCGGCAAAAGAAAAAGGTAGATTTTCGGGCATGTCCCAAAAATCTACCTTGGTGTCTTAGCCCAGCAGGTCGATGACGTTAAAGCCGGCGTTGCTCTTGGCGATGACGTCTCGGCCGCCAAAGACGCAGGTTGGCGACTCGGCTGCGATGCGCGTCACGTCGGCGCCGAGCGAACGCAGCTCAGCGGGCGTTGCCGCGAGCATCTGGGCGCGGCGCTCCTCGCGGGCGTGCGGATCGAGTCCGGCCAGGTAGGTCGTGTTGCGGCGCTTGGTGAGCGCGTACGGCTTCACGGGCGCGTCCATGCCGCTTACGCAGCTCACGATAAAGCCCTCAAAGGCGGCCTCGTCGGGCTCAAAGCTGCCGAGCCATGCGCCCGCGCGCTCCACGCGTTCAATCGAGGGGTCGATCGCCGGGTCGCGGTAGGTGTAGAACGCCGTCTGGCGCTCGCCGGCCGCGCGGAATCCGCAGCCATATGCGCCGCCCTTCACGCGGATCTCGTTCCACAGGTAGTCGTAGGAGAGCGCGTTGGCAGCCACCGCCCAGGCGCCCGTCACGTCAATGCCCAGACGGCGCGGGTCGCAGGCGCGCGCCGCAAAGCAGATGTCGCTGGGGATGACGAAGGCCTCGTGACGGTCGCGAGGCGCCGGCACCACAAGCGCATCGCGGCTAGCATCGGAGCCGTCGCCCGCGCCCAGCCCCAGGTCGCCCGCGGCATCCCAGTACGCATCGAAGTCCTCGTCGCTGCCGGTAAAGCTCGCCAGGCAGCCATCGGCCACAAAGATGCGGCCCGCCAGCTCGGCAAGCTTGGCGCGCAGGCCGTCCAGGCGCTCGTCAAAGTGCTCGAGCAGATTGCGCAGGAACAGGTAGAAGTTCACACCCGAGAGCTGCTCGCGCACCACGGCCGAAGGCGAGCTGTAGCTCATTGCGCGACCCAGCGCCGCCGAGTGGCCGTTGTTAATGAAGCCCTGCTCAAGCCCAATGCGAATCTGCGTGAGCACGTCGCGCACACGGTCGGCGTCGGCGTCTGCCAACAGCGTACTCGACCACACCTCGCGCGGCAGGCTCGCCAGCGCATCGATCTTCTCGGACAGGG
>CABQHR010000113.1 GCA_902463875.1 uncultured Collinsella sp. | reverse complement strand
GCCGCGCCCGAATCCTCGACCATCGCATCGATCACGTCGAAGATCTGATAGGCGATCGACTCGTCGGCGGCCTTTACGAACTCCGCACGGCCCGTGGTGCGCGTCATGCCAAAGACGCAGCCCTCGGCATCGCTCGCCCAGTGCGGCGCGCCCAGGCCAGTGAACGCCGGCACAAAGTAGACGCGGCTCGCCGGATTGGCGGCGTAGCACAGGTCGGTGACTTCCTCAGGATTGTTGATGAGCTCCAGGTCGTCGCGCAGCCACGTCTTGACGGCGCCGGCGTAGCTCACGTTGCCCTCGAGCACATACTCGGTCACACCGTCCATACGCCACGCAAGCGAGCTCGAAAGCCCGTGCGAGCTGGCGACAAACTCGTCGCCGACGTTCATCATGACCGAGCTGCCGGTGCCATAGGTCGCCTTGGCCATGCCGCGGCTATGGCAGCCCTGGGCAAACAAGGCGGCGTGGCTGTCGCCGAGCACGCCGTGAATGGGCACGGGTGCCGGCAAAAAGCCGCCCAGGTCCGTCATGCCGAACAGACCATCGGAATCGGTCACCCGCGGCAGGCAGGCTGCATCGACGCCAAAGGCCTCGCACACTGGCTCGCTCCAGCAGCCACGGCGCAGGTCGAAGAGCTGCGTGCGGCTGGCGTTAGACCAGTCGCAGCGGAACTCCGCGCCGCCCGTGAGCGTCCAGACCACCCAGGCATCGATGGTGCCCAGGCACAGCTCGCCTGCCGCCGCGGCCTCGGCAGCCGCGGGAACGTTCGCGAGGATCCAGGCCATCTTGCCCGCCGGGTAGTAGGGCGAGAGCACCAGACCCGTCGTGTCACGCACCAGCTCGGCCACGCCTTCGCGCGCAGCAAGCTCATCGCACAGCTCGCGGGCGCGGGCGCACTGCCACACCACGGCATCGCACAGCGGCTCACCCGTCGTGCGGCTCCAGGCAACAGTGGTCTCGCGCTGGTTGGAGATGCCGATGCCGGCGACGTCGGCCGGATCGACCCCGGTCTCCTCCACCACGGCGCGCGCCACGGCCAGCACGTTGGCGGCGATCTCGGCTGGATCATGGCTCACCCAGCCGGCCTCGTTCACAATCTGGCGATGCGGGCGATCGGCGCGATGGATCAGATGGCCACCCTCGTCCACCAGCAGCGCCTTGGTGCCCTGCGTGGATTGATCGATTCCGATGATGTATTTGCTCATGTACTCTCCTGTCTCCCCCGTCGATTCAAAAACTAAAACCCGACGGACAAGGAGCGAGCGGCCGTCAAGTGCCGCAGATTGCCGTGAAAAAGGAGCGCCGCGTACTTTGTGTACACAGGCGACGGTTTGAACGGCAAGGTGCGGTGCTTGGCGGCCGCGCAGCGTCTGTTTCTACTGTTTGCCAAAGAACTCGACGACCGTCTTGGCGATCCCCTCGCCCGTCAGGCCGTAGTGCGCAAAGACCTCGGGGCTCGTACCGGTGATGACCGGCGCATCGGGTAGACTCAGGCACTTGACCGGACGCGGGCAGTGCTCACCCACAACCTGCGCGACCATGGAACCCAGGCCACCGAAGGGACTGTGCTCCTCGACGGTCACGACGGCGCGCGTGGCACCGGCGGCCTCGATCACGGCCTCGGCGTCGAGCGGCTTGACGCAGTACATATCGAGCACCGTTGCCGAGATGCCCTGCTCGGCCAGCAGATCGGCGGCGTCCACGGCGTGGCGGACCATCTCACCGGTAGCGACGATCGTCACATCGGTGCCGCGGCGCACCCAGGTGGCGCGATCCATCTGGAACGGGCACTCGTCCTCAGTGTACACGTCCTCCACCGGGTTGCGGCCCACGCGGATGTAGGCCGGCTTGTTGTCGGCGACCAGGGCACGCACGAGCTCGGCGGTCTGGAAGCGATCGCTCGGCAGATACACGCGCATGTTGGGAATCGCGCTCATGGCGGCGATATCCTGCGCGGAGTGATGGCTCATGCCTAAGGCGCCGTAGGACACGCCGCCCGAGATGCCGATGAGCTTGACGTTGGTGTTGGAGTACGAAACGTCGACCTTGCACTGCTCATACGAGCGCGTGGTCACAAAGGACGCCGGCGAGGCGGCCCAGGCCTTCTTGCCGCACGAGGCCATACCGGCGGCGATGCTCACCAGGTCCTGCTCGGCGATGCCGACCTCAATGGACTGCTGGGGATACTGATCGAAGAACGGCGTGAGCGATGCGGAGCCGCGGGAGTCGGAGCACAGGACGACTATGTCTTTATCGGTTGCGGCGGCCTCGAGCAGCGTGTCGCAGATAGCCTTGCGGTTGGCGATCTTGTTAGCCATTGATGGCCTCCTTATGGGCAGCGAAATCGGCGATGATCTGGGCATATTCCTCATCGTTGGGCAGGTGATGATGCCAGGCGGCCTTGTCCTCCATAACCGGCGAGCCGTAGCCCTTCACTGTGTTGAGGATGATGACCGTGGGCTTACCCTTGGTCTCGGCGGCCAGCGTCAGCGCGGCGTCGATGGCCTGGACGTCGTTGCCCGGAATGGACAGCACGTTCCAACCGAAGGCGGCCCAGCGCTCCTCCTGCGAATCCTGCTTCATGACGTCCTCGGTGCTGCCGCTGATCTGCAGGCGGTTGCGGTCCACGAGCGCGCACAGGTTATCGAGCTGGTAGTTGCCGCCGCTCATGGCGCCCTCCCAGACCGAGCCCTCGGCAAGCTCGCCGTCGCCCATGATGGTGTAGACGCGGTAGTCGCGGCCATCCATCTTGCCGGCAAGCGCCATCCCGACGGCCACGGGCAGGCCATGACCCAGCGAGCCCGAGTTCATCTCGATGCCCTTGAGCTTGTTGTTGGGGTGGCCGATGTAGGGGCTGCCGAACTTAGAGAAGCGGGCCTTGACGTCGTCGAGGTCCAGATAGCCCTCGTGGCAGAGCACCGCGTAGTAGGCCTCCATGGCGTGGCCCTTGGAGAGTACGAAGCGATCGCGGTTGGGATCGTCGACGGTCTCGGGAGAAATGTTGAGGTGGTTGGCATAGAGGGTCATCAGCGCATCGATGACCGACATGTCGCCGCCGATGTGCCCGCCAGCGCCAGCCATGATGATATCGACGCAATCGCGTCGAAGGTCCCAACGCAGGGACTCAAGCTCTTCGATAGTTGCCATTTCTACTCTCCTCGCAGGTAAGCTTTGACGTCTTCTTCGATGGGGTCGTACAGGTCGGGGACAATGCCGATGTACTTGCACGCCTCGTAGAGCACCGGCACCACGTTGGCGTGAATGGCGACGCAGTGGTGGATGTAGGGACCCTCGACGATCTTGGCCTCGAGGCGCTTGAGGTTGTCGACCTCGACCCACAGGTAGGTGCCCATGCCGGCCGGGCCGTCGATGCCGCGGGCGTTGCCCAGCAGCAGCGAGTACTCGCCGTTGTCGCCGTCAAAGCGGGCAAGGGTGAGGTCGCCGTGCTTGGCCTCGGCCGTCAGCGCGCCGGGGTGATCGAAGGCCAGCGGATAGGTGAGCTTGGGCTTGACGGCCGCGCAGCTGCAGGGCCAGGGGCCGCAGTGCTGCAGCAGCTCGCCGTTCTCGTTATCGGGATGACGCACGGTCCAGTCGGCGAACATGCCGCGGTGACGGCCCAGGTCGGCGGCCTCGACCATCAGCGCGGTGATAGCGCCATGGATGTCGGTCTCGCAGACGATGGGGATGCCCATCTCGTTGAGGATTGCGTTGGCGGCGCAGGGCATAATGCCCAACTCGTCCTGCAGGGCGTTCCAGCACTGGATGGCGCCGGCGTTGCAGCCGTACTTCTCGACCAGGCGCTTCATGGCAATGGCGAGTCCTGCGACCGCAGGAACCTTGTCTTCGGAGATGCAGATCTCAAAGCTGTCACCAATGTGGGCGAGCATGGTTGCCATGGCCTGCTCGTCAGCCTGGGCGTCGCGCACGGCCTGGACAAGCTCGGTCATGGGGATGGGCGAAAGCTGGATGTTGAACTTCTCGAGCAGCTCGCCCTCGTTGCACATGGTCGACCAGAAATCGAACGGACGGGTGGCCATCTGCAGGATGCGAGTGTGCTTGAAAGTCTTGACCACGTTGCACACGGCCAAAAAGTCCCAGACACCGCGCTCGAACTCGGGATCGGTCAGACGGCAGTTGGTCATGTAGGTGAAGGGAACCTGGAAGCGACGCAGGACCTTGCCGGTGGCGAACAGGCCGCACTGGCTATCGCGCAGACGGGTGCCGTCGGGCTCGGGGCGCTCGTCGCGCGGACCCCACAGCAGCACGGGCAAGCCGAGCTCGCGGGCAAGGCGGGCGCAGACATACTCGGTACCAAAGTTGGCGTGGCAGAGCATGATGCCGTCGACGCCCTCGGCGCGGAACTTCTCGACGATAGGCGCGATATGGCTGTCGTCGAACAGCAGGCCCTCGTCGTTGATGTCGTCGATATCCACAATCTCGACGCCGATCTCGCGCAGGCGATCAGCCGTAAGGCCGCGATACTTGATCGCGTCCGGCGCGCTAAAGATGCTACGGCGCGTGGGCACAAAACCGAGCTTGATCTTATCCATGTACGTCCTCCCCTAGTCACATGTTCAGTAAACAGACGCATGTTTCGTTTTGTTCTGTTTACTAAATGTTTTACTCTTTTGTTTAATAGTTTAACGCGAAATACCCGTAGGCGGTAGAGAAATCAGCCTAAACGGTATGTAAACAATCTGAACATACAAGGGGAACAAAAAAGAGGGCCCCGAAGGACCCTCTATCTGTGGCGTTTTGTGTGTCCGCCGTAACGCGGGCGCATTTATCGCGAGTAGGCGGCGCTTTCGCCTAGAGTTCGCGCACGCTCTGGCGCTCGACAAAGTAGGTCGAAACGGCCGTCTTGCAGGTGTAGCTTTTGGGGTTGCGGATGTTGCCCACCAGGCGGCGTACCGCGATCTCGCCCACCTCGTGCTTGGGAACGTGCACCGTGGTGAGCGGCGGATTGGAGAAAGCGCCCACGGACAGATCATCGAAGCCGATCATCGATACGTCATCGGGCACGCGCACGCCGTGCTCGTTAAGGGCACGCATGGCACCCACGGCGAGCACGTCGTTCTCGGCGAAGAAAGCCGTCGGCAGGTCGTCGCGCGAGACGGTATCGAGCCAGGCGCCCATGTCGTGGTAAGCGCCCTCGAGCGTGGTGCCCAGGGTGATATGCCATGCCGGATTGGGCTCGAGACCCGCGTCCTCAAGCGCCTGACGGTAACCGCGCTCACGGTCCTTAAAGTTGCGGATACGCAGGTCGCCGGCAAGATAGCCGATCTGCTTGTGACCCTTCTCGATAAGATGGTCCACAGCGCGCAGCACCGAGTCGGTGTTGGCGATGACCACGGCATCGAAGTACTGGCGGTCGCTCCAGCCGTCGAGCACGATCAGGTGGGCGGCGGCGTTGGCGAACAGGGCGTAGTCCTCCTCGCCCAGCTCGGTACCCATCAGCACGATGGCGGCCGACGGATCGGCGATCAGCCCCTCGACCTGCGGGCGCACGGCGTCCAGGTCGCTAAAGTCGAGCGTGACAAAGCTCGTGCTCATGCCATGGCGGCGCGCCTGGCGCTCCACGCCCTCGATAACCGCAGGGTGGAAGGTGCTCTCGTCCAGGATGGCGCCCGTCTTGCGCGCAAGCACGAACTGGATACTCTCGAGTTGCGTCGACTGCTGGTAGCCGAGTGACTGCGCGCACTCAAGGATGATCTTAGCGGTCTCTTCGCTCACGCTGCGCTTGCGGTTGAGCGCGTTGGACACGGTCGCGGGCGAAAAGCCGGTGATGCGGCTGATCTCGCGGACACTTGCTTTGGCCATGGTTCCCCCTAGCATCGGTCGTGACCGGACATCGTGGCTTGACCACCCGTGGCTCGGCAACTAAACGACCGCAAATTCAATCTAAACAGAATAGTAAATGTTTATTAGCCAGTTTAGCCTGTTGTCAAGCAAAGTGACGC
>CABQHR010000112.1 GCA_902463875.1 uncultured Collinsella sp. | reverse complement strand
GCCCGAGGGTGTCGAGGCCCAGGCCAAGCAGTCCCTCGCCAACGTCGAGGCTCTGCTGACCGCTGCCGGCGCCACGTTTGCCGATGTCGTCAAGACCACGGTCTACCTGGCCGACATCGCCGACTTTGCCGCCGTGAACGAGATTTACGCCTCCAAGTTCGAGGCTCCGTTCCCCGCGCGCAGCGCTTTCCAGGTTGCCGCCCTTCCGGCTGGCGGTCTGGTCGAGATCGAGGTTGTCGCCGCTCTCTAAGGTGTTGGTAACAACTAAACATGACATGCAAAAAGACCCTGCAGCGCGTGCGAGCTGCAGGGTCTTTTGTCAAGCGATGCGACAAAAATGATCCGTTTCCCTTCGTCCCCAAGGATCACGTTTAGCCCTCCTTGCGGACTTTTTGCAGGTAGCGGTAGACGCTGGGCTCCGAGATGCCCAGCGAGGTGGCGGCGCAGGCCACGGCGCCCTTGAGCATGAACACCCCGTTGCCGTTGAGGTGGCGAATGACGTCCACGCGGTCGCTCTGACCAAGCGACGCTACATCCAGCCCGCGCGCGCTCAGCAACTCGGCAATGCTGCGGTCGATGAGCTCCTGTGTGGACTCCGAAAGGCTTTCGACCTCGATAGGGGCGGGCTCCGTGCGCGTCGGCGCCGCGTCGAAGCACGCCATGAGCTGCTGCGCCATGGCGTTGATGGAGCGCACGGTCGAGAGATCGGTGTTGACGCAGAGCATACCGACGATCTCGTCATTCTCGCGGATAAAGTACGTCGCTGACTCCAACGTCTTGCCGCCGGCACCGCGCCCCTCGTAGCCCGTAATAAACGGCAGGTCGCGATACTTGGCGTCGTGCATGATCTTGAGTGCCAGATCGGTGGCGGGACCGCCGACCTTGCGGCCGCTCACGATGCCGTTGCGAATATCGACGATGGCGTGGTCGGGATCCGAGAAATCGTGCAGCACGATTTCGCTGTTTTTGCCGAGTATCTGCTCCAGAAAATCGACCATCGGCAAAAAGCGACGTACGGTCTCGTTCACGGGCAACTCCTTTGGGTGAAATCGGAAATGTTCATAACAATTTTTTCTCATGGTAACACGGTGTCTATTGACTCACATATTCGCAGGTACATTGCGTAATACAGATGAGCGGTAGGTATTTGGCGGTAAACGGTCGACCAAAAGAAAAGTTAGATGTTATTTTGAACAGACACTTTCTTGACCTGCGGAAATGCATTGTCTCAGCTCAAGAATAGTCTGATAACAAAAAATTATTATTGAGAATGAGAATCATCTTTAATACGATATGCAACGAAGGCACAACCTCAACCCCGCACTGCGTCACAATAGAGCGTTAGATGCGAAAACAACTACTTCGAGGATTGGTGGTCAAATGACCCAGGAGACGGTTACGAACGGCACTGAAGCCCTGTTCACTCGCGAAGGCATGCCTCCCGTTAAGGAAATGATCCCGTGTGCCCTTCAGCACGTACTGGCATCGTTTGCCGGCATCATTACCCCGGCGGTCATCATGGCCGGCGTCTACGGCTTTAATAGCCAGCAGAGCACCGACATCATCCAGGTCGCGCTCATTCTTTCGGCGATCGATACGGCCCTTCAGGCCTTCGCTCCCTTCCGTCGCATCGGCGGCGGTCTGCCCATCGTCATGGGCGTTTCGTTCGCGTTCCTGCCGGCTCTGCAGGCCATGGGTGCCTCGGGCTTTAGCTTTGGTGCGCTGCTGGGCGGCGAGATCGTCGGCGGCGCCGTCGCGGTCCTCTTTGGTCTGGCCTACAGCAAGATCAAGTGGCTGTTCCCGCCCGTCGTGACCGGTACGGTCATCTTCTCCATCGGCGTTTCGCTGTATCCCACGGCCGTCAAGTATATGGCCGGCGGTATGGGTACGCCGCTGTGGGGCACTCCGCAGGCCTGGTGCGTCGCTCTTATCACCTTCGCCGTGGTCTTTGCGCTCGCCAACTTTGGCAAGGGCACGCTCAAGCTGGGATCCGTGTTCTTTGGCATGATCGTTGGCATGATCGTCTCCATCCCCTTTGGCATGATCGACTTCTCCAGCGTCGCCACCGCTCAGGTCTTCGCCCTTCCCAAGCTCATGCCCTACGCGCTCGAGTTTGATCCCGAAGTCTGCATTACCCTCGCTGTTGTGTTCCCCATGGTTGCCATCCAGGTTATCGGTGACGTCTCCGCCGCCTGCCTGGGCTCCATCGACCGTATGCCCACCGAGCGCGAGCTCTCCGGCGCTATCGTGTCCCAGGGCCTCACCTCTATGGTCGGCGGCCTGCTGGGCGGTCTTCCCACCAGCGCCCTTGGCCAGAACGTGGGCATCATCTGCTCCAACAAGGTCGTCAACAAGTGGGTCTTTGTGATCATCGCGGCCGTCTTTGCCATCGCCGGTCTGTTCCCGCAGCTCTCTGCCGTCCTTTCCGCTATCCCGCAGCCCGTTATCGGCGGCGCGACCGTCGGCGTCTTTGGCACCATCACCATGAACGGCGTGCGCATGTTCACCCGCGAGGGCCTCACGCAGCGCACTACCACCATCGTCGGTACCTCCGTCGTCTTTGGCCTGGGTATCTGGATGGCCAGCGGTTGCCTTGCCGGCGAGGGTATGCCCGCCTGGGTGTCCACCGTCATCGGCTCCAATGCCGTAACCCCCACCGCCATCATGGCCATTGTCCTTAACCTGATCCTTCCGCAGACGCCGGTCGTGGCTCAGCACATCGATGCTGCCAAGGACGCTGCCGTGGATCTGGTCTTGCCCGAGAGCAAGAAGTAACCAATTCGGTGCTATTCGTCGGCGGGCGCATCGCCTCGTCCGCCGACGCCATGCGGCGCCAAGCCGCACTTCAAAGGGTTTGTCCCTTTGGTGAAGCGTTGACGGGAGAGGGCCCGTTTCCGGTGTAGGCCGGCGCTTCGCACTCCGCCATGTCAGAGGTGTCAAACCCCGCCCCTGATGTTGAAGGGAGCATTCATGCTTCTGGTCGCTAACGGTTCCGTCTTTACTCGCAACGCTCAGACCCCGTTCATTCCCAACGGTGCGGTCGCCATTGACGGAGATACGATCGTCGAAGTGGGCCCCGAGTGCGAGCTCAAGGCCAAGTACCCGGATGCCGAGTACGTCGACGCCCGGGGCAACCTCATCATGCCCGGACTCATCAATTGCCACACCCACATCTACTCGGGTCTGGCCCGCGGCCTTGCCATTAAGGGCTGCAACCCCACCAACTTCCTGGAGAATCTTGAGCAGCAGTGGTGGAAGATCGACGACAACCTGACGCTCGACGGCACCAAGGCCAGCGCCTATGCCACGATTCTTGACTCCATCCGCGATGGCGTCACCACGATCTTCGATCACCATGCGAGCTTCTGCGAAATCCCGGGAAGCCTCTTTACCATTAAGGATGCAGCTCAGGAGCTGGGCATGCGTTCGTGCCTGTGCTACGAGGTCTCCGACCGCCGCGGCCAGGAAAAATGCGACCAGGCCATTGCCGAGAACGCCGAGTTTGCCCAGTGGGCCGCCAAGGAGCGTCGCGATAACGACAACCACATGATCGCCGCCATGTTTGGCGGACATGCCACCTTTACGCTGTCGGACGAGACCATGGATAAGATGGCCGAGGCCAACAACGGCCTGACCGGCTTCCACATCCATGTGTGCGAGGGCATGAATGACGTGTGGGACTCCCGCCTCAACCGCGGTGGCATCAGCCCCGTCGAGCGCCTGCTGCAGCACAATCTGCTGGGTCCCGACACCATGCTCGGCCACTGCATCCACGTGACGCCTGCCGAGATGGATATCGTCAAGGAGTCCGGTACCTGGCTCGTCAACAACCCCGAATCCAATATGGGCAACGCCGTGGGCTGCGCCCCCGTGCTCGAGTTCTTCCGCCGCGGTATCCCCGTGTGCATGGGCACCGACGCCTACACCCACGATATGCTCGAGAGCCTTAAGGTCTTCCTGATCATTCAGCGCCACAACGCCGCCATGCCCAACGTGGGCTGGTGCGAGGCCATGACCATGCTGTTCGAGAACAACGCCAAGATGGCGAGCAAGTACTTCGATCGCAAGCTCGGTGTGCTCGAGGCCGGCGCTGCCGCCGACGTCATCGTCATGGACTACAAGCCCTTTACGCCGCTGAGCGAGGAGAACATCGACGGCCACATGCTCTTTGGCATGATGGGCAAAAACTGCCGCACCACCATCATCAACGGCCGCGTCCTGTACAAGGATCGCGAGTTCGTTGGCATTGATGAGGACAAGATCAACGCGTGGACCATGGCCGAGTCCAAGAAGCTCTGGAGCACGCTCAACGATCGCGTGTACTAATTCCAATTGGAGATTCGCGCGCGTCGGATGTTTCGCCGCATCCGACGCGCGTATAGGCGGCCTCCGCGGGGTCGCCGGCGCTGTGCTAGCGCTACACCGTATTTGCGCCCGTCGCGCGGTCTCGCCGGGCGTTACAGAGAGGAGCTCACTATGAGCGACATCATGAGGCCGATCCCGTTTTCGCAGCTGATGAACTGGATCATCGAGGAGCACAAGACCCAGGACGCCATCTTTGGCGTGCGTAAGATGGTCACGACCAACCAGGAGGGTGCGCTTCCCATTTTTGACGAGCGCATCGAGACTCCGTTTGGCCCGGCTGCCGGTCCCAATACGCAGCTGGCCCAGAACATCGTGGCCTCTTATGTGGCCGGTTCTCGCTTCTTTGAGCTCAAGACCGTCCAGGTTATGGACGGCGAGGAGCTCTCCAAGTGCGTGAACAAGCCCTGCATCGTGGCGCAGGACGAGTGCTACAACTGCGAGTGGTCGACCGAGCTCGAGGTTCCGCAGGCCTTTGCCGAGTACGTGAAGGCATGGTTTGCCTGCCACCTGATCGCTCGCGAGTACGGTCTGGGCAGCCCGGACGGCTTTGTCTTCAACATGTCGGTGGGCTATGACCTGGAGGGCATTAAGAGCCCCAAGGTCGACGCCTACATCGAGGGCATGAAGGATGCCAGCGGCTCCGACGTCTGGAACGAGTGCCGCGCATGGGCGCTCGCCAATCTGGACAAGTTTGAGCATGTCGATGCCGCGTTTGTCGAGTCCATTCCGGCGCGCGTGTCCAACTCCATCACCGAGTCCACGCTGCATGGCTGCCCGCCGGCGGAGATCGAGCGCATCGCGACCTATCTGATCACCGAGAAGGGCCTCAACACCTACATCAAGTGCAACCCCACGCTGCTGGGCTATGAGTTTGCCCGCCAGCGCCTCAATGAGCTGGGCTTTGACTACATCGTCTTCGATGACACGCACTTCCGCGAGGACCTGCAGTGGGTCGACGCCGTGCCCATGTTCGAGCGCCTGATTGCCCTGTGCGCCGAGCGCGGCCTGGAGTTTGGCGTCAAGCTGACCAACACGTTCCCCGTCGACGTGACGAGAAACGAGCTGCCCTCCACCGAGATGTACATGTCGGGCCGTTCGCTGTTCTCGCTGACCATCGAGGCCGCCCGCCGCATTACCGAGCAGTTCGATGGCAAGCTGCGCATCAGCTACTCCGGCGGTGCCACGGTCTACAACATCCGCGCCCTGTACGATGCCGGCATTTGGCCCGTTACCCTGGCGACTGACGTGCTCAAGCCCGGTGGCTACGAGCGCTTTAGCCAGATGGCCGGCGAGTTTGCCGACCTGGATGGCAAGCCGTTTGAGGGCGTCTCTCTCGAGGCCGTGACTGCGATCCAGGCCGACTCGCTCACCAACCCGCTCTACAAGAAGCCGCTGCGCCCGCTGCCCGACCGCAAGGTCGCCGGCAAGAGCCCGCTTTCCGACTGCTTTACCACGCCGTGCCGCACGAGCTGCCCTATCCAGCAGGACATTCCCGCCTACCTGGCGGCTGTTGACGAGGGCCGCTACGAGGACGCACTCAACATTATCATCGAGCGCAACGCCCTGCCGTTCATTACCGGCACCATCTGCCCGCATCCCTGCGGCCGTGCCTGCGAGCGTGCATTCTACGAGCCCGAGGGCGCCCAGATTCGCGCCAGCAAGCTCAAGGCCGCCCGCGAGGCAATGACCGCCGTG
>CABQHR010000111.1 GCA_902463875.1 uncultured Collinsella sp. | reverse complement strand
AGCCGCAGAATAATCATGGATTCCCCCTAGAGCAACTCGTCATCTTGTTTTTGCAGGATATACCCGTAGCGGAAGACGCTGGCTATCAGGCAAATAATCAGGCCTGCAAAGAGCATGGAAGGGTCGAATAGCTGGCCGACGAACGCATCCGTAAAGCTGCCGCCAAATCCTGAGAGTATCATTCCCGTGATTACGGCACCAAGAAGCCTCACGGCAACGCCGCCGATAAGGAATAAATGTCCTACTCGACGAAGCGTATGGTTGCATTCAAGGTCAAAGGGCCTGCCCTCCTTTTCAATGTTGAAGAAAAGCCTGCGCACGCTTAGCGCGATGGTAAGCGCGAGGCATGTCATCAAGAGGCTCCCTATGGCAGTGTGACCATCGTGTGCAACGAGCATAAGTGGGGCCTGCGCATCGGTACCGACGATAGCAAGGCACGGTCCTTCGCCGGCTTGAAGTTCTACGGATTGGAGACACGACCCTTGGGAGAGGCCAGGCAATATGAGTAGAAGGTCAATCATAATGACTGCGAGGAGTCCCAGAGCGAGCGCTGTGGTAATGCAGATTGTGGCCCATTTGCAGATGCGAGCGAGCTTCTTCAGTTTAGCTATCGTCTGTTCGCGGCTGATGGTTTCATTCGATGTGGATGCGTTCCAGCGGATCATAGCCCCTCCAACCAATCTCTTGGATGATACTTGTATCATATATCATAATTAATGATAAACGATAAATAATTACGGATACTGAGTAAGTAATGATTGAATACGATTAGCGTGAGCTATTAGCTCATTTTGGATGCCGGAGTTTAGCGCGCGGGGGATGAGGACAAATGCCAAAACTTCCCGTGATCGCGCAAGTGCTTCATCGGGTCTCCCCAATTCATCTAGGAAAACGGCCGTAAACGAATGCAAATAACCGGTGAACGGTCGAAAACTACCGTTCACCGATAATTTCAAAAGTGGTTCAAACTGGTATTAAGTCAAAAAGACCAATTCACAAATCTTCACAATGACCTGCAATTTTTCTACATGCTATTTTTAGCCACCCTGCGTTGTTTAGACGTGGGGCGAGACTCGATCTGACGTCGAATCATTTCGAAACGGTTTCAAAACCGCAGGTAGAAGTGTTAACGAGCGGTAAACGGTCGATTTTTTACCGTGAACGGTGCAAAAACGTTTTACTGTATGAATCAACGAAAGCGACCTCTTCTGTGGTGATATAGTGACAACAACACGTCACGTGGTTACTACCAGTTGAGAGACCACTGGTCTTCAAAGAACGCTTTCAAAGAAGCTTTAAGGGCGCCCGCCCGCTGGCTTCCGAAAACCATCGAACTCAGATCGTACACACCTTCGGAAGGGAAATTTGAATGGTTGGCTTTATTCTTACCGGTCATGGACAGTTTGCACCCGGCCTTGCAAGCGCTATCGCTATGGTCGCTGGCGACCAGCCCGCTTTTACCGTCGTTCCTTTCGAGGGCGACCAGGCTGCTTCCTACGGTGAGGATCTCCGCGCCGCTATTACCACCATGCGCGAGGAGTGCGATGGCGTGCTCGTCTTTACCGACCTGCTTGGCGGTACCCCCTTCAATCAGTCGATGATGATCGCCCAGGATGTCGACAACGTCGAGGTTCTGACCGGCACCAACCTTCCCATGGTTATTGAGCTTTTGTTCCTCCGCGGTAATGCCACGCTTGCCGAGCTTGGCGAGCAGGCCGTGACCGTTGGCCAGACGGGCATCACCGCCCAGACGGTCGCCTCTGTCGCTGGTGCCGAGGAAGAGGATATCTTCGGCGACGAGGACGGCATCTAATGGCCGATTTCGGAGCCAACGTTCTGAGCTCCTCGGTCGCCCTTTTAGGCCTGCTTGTCATCATGGGCTTGATTTACACCATTTGGTCGCAAATCAACATGAAGAAGAAGCAGAAGTACTTCAAGGAGCTGCACACCGAGCTCAAGCCGGGTCAGGAGGTCCTTTTCGCCGGCGGTATCTACGGAACCGTCAAAGGCATCGAAGGCGAAAAGGTCCAAATCAAAGTCCGATCCGGTGCCGTCGTAGATGTTTCGCGTTACGCGATTCAGGAGATCAAGTAACTGTCGTCAGCAATCAACGAAAGGAAGCTGATCAACATGGCAGAACCCAACATTCTTCTTACCCGCATCGATAACCGACTGGTTCATGGTCAGGTTGCAACCCAGTGGAACTCCACCCTGGGCTCCAACCTCATCCTCGTCGCCAACGACGACGTGTCGACCAACACCATGCGCCAGAACCTCATGAAGATGGCCGCTCCCACCGGCGTCGCTACACGTTTCTTCTCCCTGCAGAAGACCATCGACGTCATTGGCAAGGCGAGCCCGCGCCAGAAGATCTTCATCGTGGCCGAAACACCGGAAGACGTGCTTACGCTCGTCAAGGGCGGTGTGCCTATAAAGAAGGTAAACATCGGCAACATGCACATGTCGGAAGGAAAGCGCCAAGTCGCCACCTCCGTCGCAGTTAACGACGAGGATGTCGCTGCGTTTAAAGAGCTGCAGGAATTGGGGGTGGAGTTGGAGATCAGGCGCGTTCCGAGCACGCCTGTTGAGGATACGAGCAAGCTCTTCTCGTAATCCTCGTGATCCACGTTGTCAGGAGTGAAACCCTGACATTCTGTACGTGAAATCCAAAGTGCGTACATACATTTTGAAAGGAGGAGCAAGATGGAATACTCGATCATCCAGGTCGCTCTGGTCTTCGTCGTCACGTTCATCGCGGCAATCGACCAGTTCAACTTCCTCGAGTCTCTCTATCAGCCCATCGTCACCGGCGCCGTCATCGGTCTTATCCTTGGCGACCTCAACACCGGTCTTCTCGTGGGTGGTACCTATCAGCTCATGACGATCGGCAACATGCCGATCGGAGGCGCTCAGCCGCCTAACGCCGTTATCGGCGGTATCATGGCAGCCATTCTCGCAATCGCCACGGGCCTCGAGCCCAACGCGGCTGTCGGCCTTGCCATTCCGTTCGCCCTGCTTGGTCAGCTCGGCGTTACCCTCGTCTTCACCCTTATGTCGCCGCTTATGTCCTCTGCGGACAACATGGCTCACAACGCTGACACCAAGGGTATCGAGCGTCTGAACTACTTCGCCATGGCTCTGCTCGGCCTGATCTTCGCTGTCGTCGTCACCCTGTTCTTCATCGCTGGCGCCACCATCGGTCAGACCATCGCTTCCGCCATTCCGACCTGGCTGCAGACCGGTCTCTCCGCTGCAGGCGGCATGATGCGCTTCGTCGGCTTCGCCGTCCTGCTCAAGGTTATGATGAACCGCGATATGTGGGGCTTCTTCCTCATGGGCTTTGGCCTCGCGCTCATCACCGTTGCCAACGATTCTCTGGCAACCCCTGCCCTGCTCATCCTTGCTCTCATCGGCTTCGGCATCGCTTTCTGGGACTTCCAGCAGCAGACCGAGCTGAAGGGTGCAGCTGTTTCTGACGGAGGTGACTTCGAAGATGGCATCTAATGAGTATGTGATCCCGGA
This sequence comes from uncultured Collinsella sp., assembly GCA_902463875.1. GTDB lineage: Bacteria > Actinomycetota > Coriobacteriia > Coriobacteriales > Coriobacteriaceae > Collinsella. The sequence continues at coordinate 2,539 of CABQHR010000111.1, read as the reverse complement.
GCACTACGAGGATCTCACTCCTGCTCCGCAGCTCGACCAGAAGACCCTCAACAAGATGGCTTGGCGCTCCTGCTTCCTGCAGGCATCGTTCAACTACGAGCGCATGCAGGCCGCTGGCTGGCTCTACTCCATCATCCCCGGTCTGGAGAAGATCCACACCAACAAGAACGACCTCGCGGCTTCCATGAGCCACAACCTGGAGTTCTTCAACACTCACCCCTTCCTCGTCACCTTCGTTATGGGCATCGTGCTTTCGCTCGAGCAGAACAAGGTTGACATCCCCACCATCCGCGCCGTCCGCGTTGCCGCAATGGGCCCGCTCGGTGGTATCGGTGACGCCCTGTTCTGGCTGACGCTCGTGCCTATCACGGCCGGCATCACCTCCAACATGGCCATCAACGGCAACGCCGCTGCGCCGATCATCTTCCTGGTGATCTTCAACGCCGTCCAGTTCGCCCTGCGCTTCTGGCTCATGAACTGGTCCTACAAGCTTGGCACCAGCGCTATTGACGCTCTGACCGCCAACATGCAGGCCTTCACCCGCGCCGCTTCCATCATGGGCGTCTTCGTCGTCGGTTGCCTGGTCGTCACCATGGGTGGCACCCAGATCAACCTCCAGATCCCCAACGGCACCACCCGTGGTCTCTCCGCCACTACCGTGATCGTCTCCGAGAAGGAGGCCGAGAACTTCACCGGTATGGAGGGCATCGATACCGAGACCGCTGAGGCCGGTACCATCGCTATGACCGATAAGGACGGCAACGCCCTCACCGCTTCCGATGCTGACGGCAACGCTGTCGAGTGCGGCGTCACCGATCTGGGCAACGGCATGGAGTCCGTCACCTACGGCACCGTTACCGAGGATCCGGTCAACTTCTCTGTTGCCGACACCCTCAACACCATCGTCCCGAAGCTCGTCCCGCTTATGCTTACGCTGCTGCTTTACTACATGTTCGCTAAGCACAGCTGGACCCCGACCAAGGGCATTCTCCTGCTCTTTGTCCTGGGCATCCTGGGCGCTGGCCCGCTTGGTCTCTGGCCGAGCATCTGGTAAGGCTCTAGCTTGAGGGGTGTGTCCCTGCGCGGCTCACACCCCGACCCCTTAAGCCATGTGTATGTTAAAAGCCGCGTGCTCGAAAGAGCGCGCGGCTTTTGTTTTCTTGATGATTCGGGTGTGGCAGTCAGATAATGCTACACACCCTAGGTAGTAGCTGAATTCGAGCAAAAGGGAGGATAGGATGGCGATCGGAGCGCGCAAGCAACCGCTGTACGATCAGCTGGTCGATATTCTGACCGAAAAGATTGACCATGAATATCGCGCCGGTGACATGATTCCTTCCGAGCGTGAACTTTCGGAGCGCTATGGTCTCTCGCGCACTACGGTACGCCTGGCTCTGCAGGAACTGGAGCGTTTAGGACTGGTGGTTCGGCAGCACGGTCGCGGTACCTTTGTGACCGACCGTTCGGCAAAGGCAACCAATCTTATGCAGTCCTACAGCTTTACCGAGCAGATGCGCGCGATGGGGCGTGACCCCGAGACCACGATTCTCGAGTTTTGCGAGATGGAGGCCGATAAGAATCTGGCCGAGCATATGGGATTGCGTATCGGTGATCGCATTTTTAAGCTCAAGCGCCTTCGTTCCGCCGACAACATGCCCATGATGGTCGAACGCAGCTACCTACCGGTTCGTCAATTTATGTCCCTCAAGCGACCGCTGCTGGAGCGTAAGCCGCTTTACGATGTGATTGAGCAAGACTTTCAGCAAAAGATACGCGTGGCCGAAGAGGAGTTCTATGCGAGCATAGCCCGTCCCACCGATGCCCATCTTTTGGGAATTGTCGAGGGCTCGCCCGTGCTCGATTTGGTCAGGACTACGTATAACGAGTCAAACGAGGTTGTGGAGTATACGCTCTCGGTTGCTCGTGCCGATCAGTTTAAATACAAGGTTTATCACCAGCGCAACGTTTAGCGCCTCCAGTGTTTTCATGTGATGATTCTTTGCATTTAACTGGTTACTACCAGATAACCAACCGAAGTGTATAATTGCACGTCAGAGGATTACTTCTAGAGAGAGGTATTAGAAATGTTCGAGAAGAGTGTCGAGGAGCTCACCGAGCTCGGCGCCCAGATCACCACGGCCGAGATTGCTCAGCAGCCCGAGCTTTGGCGTGATACGCTCAACATCTACCGCGAGAACAAGGAGGCCATCGAGGCCTTCCTGGCCGAGGCTCGCGCCATGGGCGAGGGCCGTCTGTCCGTTGTCTTCACTGGTGCCGGTACTTCTGACTACGTGGGCGATACCTGCGCTCCGTATCTGCGTCACGCCGGCAACACTGATCTCTACGACTTTAAGCCCATCGCCACGACCGACATCGTGAGCGCTCCGCGTGACTTCCTGCGCGCCGAGGATCCCACGCTCGTTGTTTCCTTCGCCCGTTCCGGTAACAGCCCCGAGAGCCTTGCCGCCGTCGCCGTTGCCAAGGAGCTCGTCCACAACGTCAAGTTCCTCAACATCACCTGCGCTCCCGAGGGCAAGCT
>CABQHR010000110.1 GCA_902463875.1 uncultured Collinsella sp. | reverse complement strand
TGGTCTTGCGTAAGCAGTCGGCGAAGACGCGTGAGCCGGCGCCGGCTACGAGGGCTCGGACGCCCTGGCGGCGTTCCCAGAGGTTGTTGAGGATATGCTCAACCTGAACGAGTGAGTCATCGAGGGGCGTACCGTCATCGTCGAGGGCGTGGGTGCAGATGTCGCTCACGAGCTCAGCGAGCAGATCATCTTTGCTTTTGAAGAGGCCGTAGAACGTGGCCCGACCCACATGGGCGCGAGCGATAATGTCGCCGACGGTGATCTTGCCGTAGTCCTCTTCGCGCAGCAGCTCGGAGAACGCCGCAACGATGGCAGCGCGGCTTTTTGCCTTGCGGGCATCCATGGCTATGCGTCCGCGTCAACGAGCAGGCAGCGGAGCGTGCCGGAGCAACCCTCGTAGGGGCGCTTACCGGCGCCGTAGCCGACGGCCTCGATGCGGTAGCGGGCCGGCAGGTGCTCGGACGTGCGCAGTGCGGCGACGATGGCGGCGCCCGTGGGCGTCACGAGCTCGCCGGCGACCGGTGCGGGCGTGAGGGCGATATTGCCCGCCTGGCACAGGTTGACGACAGCGGGGACGGGAATGGGCATGAGACCGTGGGCACAGCGGATGGTACCGTGACCCTCAGAGAGCGACTCGACCACGATGTCCTCAATACCCAGGTCATCGAGGCAGATGGCGACAGAGCAGACGTCGACGATGGAGTCGACGGCGCCCACCTCGTGGAACATGACGGTCTCGGGCGTTTTGCCGTGGGCCTTGGCCTCGGCGGCGGCGAGCGCGGTAAAGATGGCGAGCGCGCGACGCTTGGCGCCATCGCTTAACTGCGAGCCATCGATGATGGCGGTGACGTCAGCCAAAGAACGGTGGTGATGGTGGTGGGCGTGATGGTGACCCTCGTGGCCATGGCCGTGGCCCTCATGGTCATGCTCGTGGCAGTGCTCGTGTTCGTGCTCGCCATGATCATGATGGTGGTGCTCATGCTCGTGCGTGTGCTCGGCAGCTGCTTCGTTGCCGTAGAGCCAGGCCATATCGTGATCGTGGTTCTCGAGTTCCTCTGCAAGCTGGACGTCGAAATCGCAGGCGTCGATGCCATGCTTGCTTACGCGTGTGACGGCGATCGTAAAGCCGTCGACCGGCAGCGTGGCGAGCTGCTCGCGCAGGTGCTCCTCGCTGGCGCCTAGGTCGAGCAGGGCCGCGACGGTCATATCGCCGCTGATGCCCGAGGTGCCGTCGATGATAAGCGTGTGCTGATGATTGGACATGGAATGCTCCTTAACGGGCGCAGGGCGTGCCGGCGCTCAGATGATTGATAAGACTTGCCTGGTAGGCGGCACCAAAGCCGTTGTCGATGTTGACGACCGAAACGCCGCTGGCGCAGGAGTTGAGCATGGCGAGCAGCGCGGCTACGCCACCAAAGCTCGCGCCGTAACCCACGCTGGTGGGAACGGCTATGACCGGACAGCTTACCAGGCCGCCGACAACGCTCGCCAGTGCGCCCTCCATGCCGGCAATGGCGATGACCACCTGTGCCTGGGCAAGTTCCTCGGCATGCGCGAGCAGACGGTGCAGGCCGGCGACACCCACGTCGTAGAGGCGGTCGACCTCGTTGCCATAGAACTCGGCCGTCAACGCGGCTTCTTCGGCGACGGGCAGGTCGCTCGTGCCGGCGCAGGCGACGACGATGCGTCCGTTGCCGGTAGGGGAGGGCTTGCCGCCCACGAGGGCGAGCTGTGCGTCCGGGACATATCCCAGGTCGATGCCGTTGCCAAGAAGTTCAGCGGTGCGCGCGGCTTTTTCGGCATCCAGGCGCGTGACCAGGATGCGCTCCTGGCCGGCATCGTGCAGTGCTTCGATAATGGCGGCAATCTGATCGGCGGTTTTACCGGCCCCGTAGACAACCTCGCCGGCTCCCTGGCGCACCCCGCGCGAAAGATCGAGCTGCGCAAAGCCCAAATCGGCGGTCGGAGCCGTCTGGATGCGAGTGAGGGCGTCGGCAGGGGTGACTGCTCCGCCGGCAACATCGCTCAGCAATTGCTCAAGATCTCGCTTATCCATATATGTTCCCTTCGACGGCGCAAAGTCTAGCACTCAAAGGGTATATTTCCGAACACTAAGACAAAATTGTTCGGAAACTATAGGACAGACTGATTCAATTGTTAGACGGATCGGCTAATCGCGCAGGATGATGTCCATAGCGAGCATCAGGTTGCGCTCGTCGATGGCAAACGGGGCCGCCTCGCGCGTCTTGGGCTTGGCACAAAACGCGATGCCCGTGCCCGCGGCCTGAATCATGGGGATGTCGTTGGCACCGTCGCCGATCGCGACGGTGTGGGCCATATCGACGCCGCACTCAACTGCCCAGTCCAGCAGCTGGATAAGCTTGGACTCCTTGGTCACGATGTCTGCCGCCAGCTTACCCGTGAGCTTGCCGTCCACGACCTCCAGGCGGTTAGCCAGGCAAAAATCGATGCCCGCGGCGGTCACGATCTTATCGGCGACCTCGTGAAAGCCGCCGCTTACCACGCCGACCTTCCAGCCCTTGCTGTGCGCCGAGCGCACAAGCTCCAGCGCGCCGGGGGTAAACGTCACACGCTCAAAGGTGCGCTCGAACGCGCTCTCGTCCAAGCCGGCAAGCAGCCCCACGCGCTCCTCGAGCGCCTGCTTAAAGTCAAGCTCGCCGCGCATGGCGCGCTCAGTGATCTGTGCCACCTGCTCGCCTACGCCGGCCTCCTCGCCCAACAGGTCGATGACTTCCTGGTTGATGAGCGTGGAGTCGATATCCATAACGATGAGGCGTGCAGTCATGGTGGGCCTTTCCGAGTGCTGTTTTATTGGGGCATATTGTCGCACGTGACGAGCGCGGGCGGGTGTCGCGGCGCGTCAATTGTTTCGTCTCCGTCAAGTCTTTGGGCAGGAGCCACTTTTCCGCGGCACATCGACACAGGTGCGATAAGATAGAACGCCATGTCTGGCTGCGCGGTTTACGCAGGCCGGGCAAATCTGTACGACGCCGCCCGGAACGACACGGGGCGGCACAGATCCATAAAGGAGGATCACTGGTATGAGCCAGACCCGTCCCATCGACGAGCATTCCATGCACACCCGTACCTGCGGCGAGCTTCGCCGCGAGAACGTGGGCGAAGAGGTCACCCTCACCGGTTGGGTGAGCCGTCGCCGCGACCACGGCGGCCTAATCTTTTGCGACCTTCGCGACCGTGAGGGCATCACGCAGCTCACCTTCGACCCCGAGCACTCCGACGGCGATGCCTTTAAGATCGCCGAGACCATGCGTCCCGAGTGGCCCATCAAGATTCACGGCGTCGTGCGCGCCCGTGGCGAGGAGACCACCAACACCAAGCTCGCGACCGGCGAGATCGAGGTCCTGACCGATCATGCCGAGGTGCTCAACACTTCCGTCACCCCGCCGTTCCAGATCGAGGACGGCATCGAGACCAGCGAGGACACCCGCCTGCGCTATCGCTATCTGGACCTCCGTCGTCCCGAGATGATGGCCAACCTCAAGCTGCGCTCCGACTTTACCTTTGCCATTCGCGAGGCGCTGCACAACCGTGAGTTCATGGAGGTCGAGACGCCCTCCCTGTTCAAGTCCACGCCCGAGGGCGCCCGCGACTTCATCGTCCCCAGCCGTATCCAGCCGGGCAACTTCTACGCCCTGCCGCAGTCCCCGCAGCTCCTGAAGCAGCTGCTTATGGTCGGTGGCGTCGAGCGCTACTACCAGGTTGCCAAGTGCTTCCGCGACGAGGACCTGCGCGCCGACCGTCAGCCCGAGTTCACCCAGGTCGATATCGAGATGTCCTTCGTGGACCAGAACGACGTTATGAGCGCGCTCGAGGAGGTCCTGGCCGACGCCTTTGGCCGCATGGGTGTCGAGATGCCCACGCCGCTGCGTCGCATGGACTATTGGGAGGCCATGGACACCTATGGCTCCGACAAGCCCGATACCCGCTACGGCATGCACCTGGTCGACCTGACCGACATCTTTGCCAACTCCAAGTTCAAGGTCTTCGCGACTGCTGCAAACGAGGAGGGCTCTGTCGTCAAGGCCATCAACGCCAAGGGCGCCGGTGCCTGGGCACGTGCCAAGATCGATAAGCTCGCCGGCGTGGCCTCCACGTTTGGCGCCAAGGGCCTGGCCTGGATCGCCTTCCGCGAGGACGGCTCCATCAACAGCCCCATCGTCAAGTTCTTCTCGGACGAGGAGATGGCCGCTCTGCGCGAGCGCATGGACGTCGAGCCCGGCGACCTTGTGATGTTCGCCGCCGGCCCGCGCCTGCTCTCCGACGAGATCCTGGGCGGCATGCGTTCCCACATGGCCAACGCGCTCGAGATCAAGCGCGAGGGCCACGACTTCCTGTGGGTCGTCAACTTCCCGCTGTTCCACTGGGACGAGGATCGCAAGGCCTACGCTGCCGAGCACCAGCCCTTCACCCTGCCGACCGAGACCGACATCGCCAAGATCGAGGCCGACCCGCTGGCAGCCGGTTCCTGCACCTACGACTTTGTCATGGACGGCTTTGAGGCCGGCGGCGGCGGTATGCGTATCCACAACGCCGAAATGCAGATGTCCATGCTCAAGCTCCTGGGCTTTACCGAGGAGCGCGCCGAGTCGCAGTTCGGCTTCCTCATGGAGGCTCTCAAGTTTGGTGCGCCCCCGATGGGCGGCTTTGCCCTGGGCCTGGACCGCGTGTGCATGCTGCTCACCGGCTCCGACTCCATCCGCGATGTCATGGCGTTCCCCAAGACGGCCAGCGGCTCCGACCTCATGTCGGGCGCCCCGAGTGCCGTTTCCGGCGCCCAGCTCAAGGACGTCAGCCTGCGCTTGATGTAGGCAAGCGGCTACCTATTGCCTGTAACGAGGGAAGGACGTGTGCCTTCCCTCGTTTTTTGTGGGACGGGGGTGCGCCGGTAACGTACAATAACTACCACGTGGCTGGGTTTGCCGGCCGAATGTGCGACGTCGTGGGAGGGGACATGGTCGAGTTTACAAAGACGATTAAAGATCCGTTGGGATTGCATGCCCGCCCGGTTGCGCTGCTCTATGACATTATTGCCAAGCATCGTAGCAACGTATCGGTCAGCATCGGCGATCGCCATACCGACGGCCGCGATGTGATGGGGCTCATGGCTCTCTACGGCGAATGTGGCGAAGACATCGTGTTCCGCGTTTCGGGCGTGGATGAGGCCTCCTGCGTCACGTCGATCAGAAACCTCTCGCTCTAACCTCAACAATGTGACAAGGGGACAGGCCCCTTTGTTGCATAAATTGGTATGACAAGGCACCGCAAAGAGATGGTCTTTGCGGTGCCTCTTTTGTTTCGTATAGGAAACTTTTTCGAAAACTGAATAGGGACCCTTTCCAAAAAGTTAACCACGTGCTAGTTTACTAAAGCGAACATAGACGTGGTTAACTTTTACCGCGTCGATGTTGAGGACGAATTGACGTTAGGAGCTCACTCATGTCTTGCGGACCGCAGATGCCGGCCATGCCGCTTTCGATGGTAAAGGCGGGCGAAACCGTGCGCGTGTCTCGTGTAAAGGGCAATGAGGACATGAAGCACCACCTCAAAGACCTCGGCTTTGTCGAGGGCAGCGAGATCCACGTGGTGAGCTCGAGTGGCGCCAACATCATCGTCACGGTGCTGGGCGCTCGCTTTGGCATCGATTCCAAGGTTGCCATGCACATCATGACCGTCGGTTAGTCCGCAGCATTCTGTAAAAACTGAAAGGGGGACAAGTAAATGAAGACGTTGGGTGACGTTAAGGTGGGCGAGAGCTCCACGATCGTCAAGCTTCACGGTGAGGGCGCGCTGCGCCGCCACCTCATGGACCTGGGGCTCATCAAGGGCACTTCGTTCAAGGTCGTAAAGGTTGCACCGCTCGGTGATCCGGTCGAGATCAACGTGCGCGGCTACGAGCTTTCCATCCGCAAGGAGGAGGCCGCCGTCGTCGAGGTCCAGTAAGGACTCGCGGCGCATATTTCTGCAGATAAAGTTAGGTTTTTCTAACTTAATGCAGCATCTTTGAAGCACATTATCCAGCCTACGCGGAGAAAGCAGCGCAGGCACACAAGGAAGAAGGATTGAATGGCGGATTCTCAGATCCATGTCGCGCTGGC
>CABQHR010000109.1 GCA_902463875.1 uncultured Collinsella sp. | reverse complement strand
GGCTGGCATCGATCTCGACCGGCAGCGTAACCAGCTGGAACAGCACGCTAAACGAAAAGAAGATCAGCGCGAGGGTCGTGAGTCCCGCGATGTTCATGAACAGGCCCATGAGCAGCACGATCGTCCAGGTATTCTGGGTAAAGTTGACAACCGGCACGAGGGCGGTGCGTACTTTCATCATGGCGTAGCCGCTTTGACGCTGGGCGGCATGGCCCGCCTCGTGGCAGGCGACGGCAACGCTTGCGACCGACCCACCCGAACGGTTGGCGTCCGACAGATACAGGTTGTTGTCCTGCGGGTTGTAATGGTCGGTGAGCTCGCCGGCAACGCCCTTGATACCCACGGCGTTGCAACCGTTGGCGTCGAGCATGCGGCGAGCAACCGCAGCGCCCGTATCGCCGTCCGAGCGCACCTTGGACCACGTCTTGTACGTCGAGTTGATATAGCTCTGCGCGGCAAGACCGAGCACCGTACAAATAAGAACAACCAGCAGGTACAGCGGGTCGATACCAAAGCCGTATCCATAGTAATAAGGCATGCGAATTCCTCCGAATCGAGTTACACGTTGGAGGCATTTTACCCATTCAGGCAGTTAGGCTTCACTACAGCAATTCAATTTTGCCGTCTTTGACCGTCAACCCCATATTGCCCGAAAGCAAATCGTCCAGGCGCGAGCCCACGAGCTCAAAGCGCCAGCCTTCGCGCAGGGGGCTTTGCTCAGGATGCTCGATGTAATCGGCCAGGTCATCGCGCGAGGCAATGACCGAGGTCGCCACGCCCGAGCGCTCGGCAACCAGGCGAATGAGCGCATACATCAGGTCCGTCACGCTCTCCAACTCCGGCGAAATCTGGCGATGCCCGCGCACCATGAGCGGCAGGCGATCGTGCGGGCAGCTCGCGCCGCGCTTGATGGCCATGAGCGCACCGTCCACGTCGCGCTCCCCCAACTGATCGGTACCGCGGATGCTGCGGAACTCCTCAACACGCACGGGGTTGCGCTTGACGAGCGCCAGCAGCGTATCGTCGGACATGACCCACTTGCGCGGGATGTTACGGCGCTCGGCGCGGTCCTCGCGCCAGGCGGCGAGCTCGCGCGCGATGCCCAACTGGTGACGGCTGCACGAATTGATGCGTTTGACCTTACGGAACGCCTCGTGGCGATCGGCGCGATAGTGCGACTCGTCGGCCAGCGGACGCAGCTCATCGAGCACCCAATCCACACGACCCAGTTCGCGTAGGCGGCTCATCATCTCGGTATAGGCAACGATCAGATACTTGACGTCATCAATCGCGTACTCAATCTGCTTATCGGTCAGCGGGCGGCGCGACCAATCGGTCAGCGACTCGGTCTTGGGCAATGAGACACCGCAAAACGTCTGCACGAGCGCGCCATAGGAAATCTGCTGGCGCTCGCCCAAAAAGGCGGCGGCCACCTGCGTGTCAAAAATGGGACGCGGCAGCACGCCCACGGTATGGAGCATAACCTCCATATCCTGCGAGCAGGCGTGAAAGACCTTGATCACGCTCTCATCGCCCATAAGCTCGGCGAGCGGCGTCAGGTCGTCGATCACCAGAGGATCGACCGCGACGCTCTCGGCAGGGGTGGCAATCTGGACCAAGCACAGGCGCGGGTGGAACGTGCGCTCGCGCAAAAACTCGGTATCGACGGCAATCGCGTCGAACTCGCGGGCGCGCTGGCAAAAGTCGAGTAGAGCCTGATGTGTGGAAATGTACATATCAACCCATCGAATAAGGTTAGGCCCGAAAAACACGGGTAGGATATCGGCATTGCCCTACAACTATACTCGGTTAGTCACAGAACGGGAACGTAAGTATGCGCTGCCTTATCATCCACAACCCGGCATCGGGCCCCAGCTCAGATGAAATCTACGCGTTCACGCACGCCCTCGCGCAGGGCGGCGACGAGGTCGTGATGCGTTTTATCGGCGATGGCATGGAACCCGAGGACGCCGTGGCGGACGTGCGCGAGTTTGATCGCGTGGTGATTTCGGGCGGCGACGGCACCGTCTCCAACGTGCTCGACCAAATGCGCGGATGCGGCGTCCCCACGCTCGTCTTCCCCTCTGGCACGGCATGCCTGTTCTTCAACAACATCGGCAATGCCCCTGAGGCGGCGGCGCTCGCCAAGGCCTGCCGTGCCGGTCGCACGGTCAAAGTCGACATGGGCGAGCTCTTTTGGCTCGACGAGGACGGCAACGAGAAACGCCACGGCTTTATCATCATCGCCGGCTCGGGCTTCGACGCCGAGATCATGATGAAGGCCGCTCCCACCAAAAACGACATCGGCGAGATCGCCTACTTCCTCTCTGCGCTCGCCACGCCCAACCCCACGGTGGCGCACTTTACGATTGAGCATGACGGCATTGTCGAGGAGCTCGACGGCATCTGCTGCATGGCCGGCAACACCTCGGTCATCCAAAACGACATCAACCTGTTCCCCGACTGCCGCATGAACGATGGCATGGTCGACATTGCGGTCATCGAACCCGTGCGCACCGTGCAGCTGCTGCCCACCGTGATCACCGCCGCGCTTGACCCCGCCGGCAAGGTACTCGGGCGCCCGCAGTTCAAGATCATCCAGACCAAGGAAGCCAAGATCACCTGCACCCCGTCGCTGGGCATGCAGTTCGATGGCGAGATTATCTCCAGCAATTCGGGCGTCTTTGGAGCCCGCGCGCTTCCGCAATGCCTCGACCTCATCGTCGACGAATTCTCACCGCTCGGAAAATAGGAGGACCCCATGAACGACAATCCCCTGATCGGCTTTATTGTCATCGTCTTGGCCATGCTCGTCGGTTACGCCATCAACGTGATTCACCGCCGAAAGAAGTAAATCCACATTGGTATGATATTCATCCAGTTATCGACTCTCCCGCTGTTTATGCATTCGTCAAACAGCGGGGGATTTTCATTTCGGGCATTCCCAGCTACTTTATTCGGCTACAGTAATTACAGGGTGTCTTTATTAAAGTAAAGCTGCAAACTGAGTACGATTAACCGTTCATCGCATATTTCATCACGCTTATCGAGTAAGTTTCTTTCATAGATGAATATTGTTTCCAGTTCGTTACGCTAATGAGGTGTCTTTATTGGCTGAAGCCCTCTGGCGACAGAGGGCTTTCGCACGCTGGGAGGGAACATGAGGAAAACTCGCCCCGTCAACGCGCTCAAGAAGCTAGGCATAGGCCTCGCCTTTGGAGCTGCGACCATCATGTCCATGCCGACATCTGCGCTCGCCTGCACGCAGATGTACATGGGCAAAAACCTAACAGCCGACGGCAACACATATTATGGTCGCGCCGAGGACTTTGGCCCGCGCTACCTCAAGCACTTTGGCATTGAGCCGTCGCATGCCCCCGGGTATACCTACGGCTCAGACGAGTCCGACTTCTCATACAGGTCGACCAAGACTACATATCGTTATAGCTACGTGCGCGATCATCCTTCGCAGTGGCACGGGCGCTATGATGCCTACTCTGAGGCAGGCATCAACGAGAAGGGCGTGTCCTGCTCCGCAACGCTGACCACCAACATGAACGATAAAGCCGCCAAGGCAGACCCCCTGACCGACACTGGCATTGGCGAGTATAGCTACGGCAGCGTTATCTTAGGCGAAAGTGCCAAAGCACGTGAGGGTGTCGAGCTCCTCGGCAAGATCATCGACGAGCAGGGCGCCAACGGCAACGATCAGATTATCATCGCCGACAGCAACGAGACTTGGCTGTTTGCCGCACTTTCCGGCCACCAGTGGATCGCCATGAAGCTCGCCGATGACGTCGCCTCACTCAACCCCAACATCGGCGGACTCAATTACGATGTCAACCTTGATGACGCCGAGAACTGCCTCCACTCCGAGGGCATCCAGACCATGCCCGAGAAAAATGGCTTCGCCGAGTACACCGACGGCAAGTTCGACGTTGCCAAGACCTATGGCAAAAGCGTCGCCGATTCCGGCGTTCATCAGTGGACTCGCTATGTCCAGGGCCGCAATTACTTCATGGCCCCGTTGACCAAGGGTGCGGATTACGACATCGTCACGGTTAAACCGGAAAAAGGCCCCGACCAAATCGGAGCCATGGTCAGCGAGATCCAGCCCCTGTTCTTCAAGCCCAGCAAGTCCGACTGGAACACATTTGAGATGATCCGTGCATTTGGCAACCGCGGCGAAAATGTCCCCGGCCTCAACGCCAACACCGACGGTGTCTACGCCATCGGCACCGAAAGAAGCACCGAGACCAACCTCTTCCAGATCCGTCAGGGCATGGACCCCGAGATCGCGACCATTCAGTGGGAGATGCTCTCCCGCGCCGCCTACTCCGTCGCTATTCCTCTGTACTCTGCACTGCTCACCGAGGTCAGCCCCTACTTCAGCAATCAGGATGTCTCCTACGATCACTGCGAAGAGACGGACATCGTGAACAACGAGGAGCCCGAGAACTCCATCAACTACGTCCTCATGGACATTAGTTCCCTCTGCTACGAGCACCGCGAGCAGCTCGGCACCGGCGTTCGCGCCTACCTCGACGCTCTCCAGAACGAGCTCATCGAGCAGAACCTTGAGGTCGATGCTGCTATGCAGGCCGAGACCACCACTGAGGGCCGCACCGCCCTGGCAAACAAGGCCGGCAAGGCTGCCACTGAGAACACCTACGTCAAGTGCAAGGCCCTGCTCCAGGAGATGCGCGCTTATCTGAAGGCTGAGGATTTCAGCACGCCCTTCACCCCGAGCGACCTGAACACCGAGACCAACGGCCTCAAGGTGTCCATCACCTACGCCAAGGACGCTCTTGCCACCGACCCGGTAACCCCGGATCAGCCTGGTACTCCTGAGCAGCCCGGTACCCCCGAGCAGCCCGCTAAGCCCGAGCAGCCCGCTAAGCCCGAGCAGCCCGCTAAGCCCGAGCAGCCCACCACCAAGCCCGAGAAGCCTGGCAAGTCCGACACCACGACCACAGTAACCACCGACAAGACGAACACCAAGGGCGGCCTGCCCACCACTGGCGATCGTTTTGATGGCCGCATGGTGGCCGCATTCGCCATCGCTGGCGTTGCCGTCATCTCCGCAGGCGGTTACTTCCTCTACCGTCGCAATAAGGAGTAACGTCTTAGCTGAGTGGGCGAGGCAGCAATGGCAGCCTCGCCCACTTAGCCCACTCTTTTGACCGGCGGGAAACCCGCCTGAAATCTTTTCAAAAAAGATTTCCCCGCACACACTTCGCTGTGCTATAGTGCAGCGCAACAGCAACTAGGTGCGACCGCGCCACGGCATCACGAAAGGAGCCACCAACATGAAGAACACAATGAAGTCTCTCAACAACTGGTGGTGGCGTGATGCGAATACGATCGGTCGACAGTGAGTCCCTCACGCCTGTTTTTGCGCTCTAGGTGATTGGAAGGCCTCCGGTTTCGACCGGGGGCCTTTTTCTATCTCGAGCCCAATCGCATTCGCATCACGCGCCTCCGCTTTTCTCTTGCAATCCCCTTCCGAAAGGATTTTCACCATGTCTCAGAACACCACCGCCACCCAGCCCCGCACCGTCCAGACCGCCGATCGCGGCAAACTCGATGTCCGCGCCCTCGTCCTGCTCGCCATCCTGCTCGCCGCCGGCTTCATCCTCAACTTCACCGTCGGCAAGGCAATCTCGGGCATCTCGGGCGGCATGATCAGCCCCGAGTTCATCATCTCGGCCTTCTGCCTCACCATCCTGGTCGTTCGCCCCAACATCGGCCAGGCGCTCGTCATTGGCCTCATCTCGGCTGCCGTAATCCAGATCACCACTACTTCGCCGTTCGTCGATTTTGCCGCCGAGGGCATCGCCGCCATGCTCATGGCCGGCATCGTCAACGCCGCCGGCAAGAACGGTCAGGTCAAGCCCGCCATCGCCATCGTCGCAACGTTCGTGACCACCTTTGTCTCGGGCGTCATCTTCATGGTCATCAAGATGGCCATGCTCGGCGTGGTAGGCGAGCTCGCCGCCGCTATGCTGCCCGTCGTCGCCATGACCGCCGTGTTTAACGCCATCCTGGTCGGCGCTCTCTACCTGCCCATCCAGAAGGCTCTGAAGCTCAACTAACCTGCTCGGCTTTACGAGCCACCCCAACGCTCCACCAGCAAAGACTGTCCCAAACAGCTAGCTCTTGGGGACGTTCTTAAACGACTAGTCATT
>CABQHR010000108.1 GCA_902463875.1 uncultured Collinsella sp. | reverse complement strand
GCGAGGCGTCCGTTCCGCCCGCAGCAAGCTTCGCCACCCGCGAAGGCGTCATCTATGCCCCCGTCAACGGCGTGCTCGTCAGCCTGGACGAGGTTCCCGACGAGACGATCGCCTCGGGCATGCTTGGCCAGGGCTATGGCATCGAGCCCATTACCGGCACCATCTATGCGCCCGCCAACGGCCGCATCGGCGCCACCACTGTCACCAACCACTCCATCGGCATGATTACCGAGGACGGTCTGCGCGTATTCATCCATGTTGGCCTGGGCACCGTGGAAATGAACGGCAAGGGTTTTGCCCGCTTTGTCGAGATGGGCGATGTGGTCAAGGCCGGCCAGCCGCTCATCAGCTTCGATCGCGAGGCCATCAAGGCCGCCGGCCACGAGGACATCGTGACCGTCATCGTCTCCGAGCTCGATCGTCTTAAGAGCATCGACCATGTCGGCGAGTCTGGAACGCTTATCGGCGGCAACCCGCTCGTCAAGCTTGGCGACCCGCTGCTGGTTGCCAAGACCAAGTAGCCAGGCCCCGCGCCACACAACCAAAAGGCACCTCGTCAAGCGCCCGCGACCATTTGGCCGCGGGCGCTTTTCGTTTGAAAAACCATCCCGCCAATGCCTTATCTGTATAGCCCAAATGAGCCGAGCTGCTAGAATATCGAACTGTATGGATAACTATCATTCAACCGTTATGGGAGGATACGTGAACCGCACCAAAATCGCGCAGCTCTATGCCGATGCCGAGTCGCTCGGCGGCCAGACCGTCACCGTCGCCGGCTGGGTCAAGTCCGTCCGCGACATGAAGAACTTTGGCTTCGTTACACTCAACGACGGCAGCTGCTTCCGCGACCTGCAGGTCGTCATGAACCGCGAGGCACTCGACAACTACGACGAGATCGCCCATCAAAACGTCTCGGCCGCACTCATTTGCACCGGCACCGTCAAGCTGACCCCCGATGCGCCCCAGCCTTTCGAGCTTTCCGCCACTTCCATCGAGGTCGAGGGCGCGAGCGCCCCGGATTACCCGCTGCAGAAGAAGCGCGCAACCGTCGAGTTCCTGCGCACCCATCAGCACCTGCGCCCGCGCACCAACCTGTTCCGTGCCGTGTTCCGCATCCGCTCTGTCGCGGCTGCCGCCATCCACCGCTTCTTCCAGGAACAGGGCTTTGTCTACGTCAACACCCCCATCATCACCACGAGTGACTGCGAGGGCGCCGGCGAGATGTTCCGCGTGACCACGCTCGACCCCAAAAATCCGCCCCTCACCGAGTCCGGCGAGGTTGACTGGAGCCAGGACTTCTTTGGAAAGCACGCGAGCCTTACCGTATCCGGCCAGCTCAACGCCGAGAACTTTGCCATGGCCTTTGGCGACGTGTACACCTTTGGCCCCACCTTCCGCGCCGAAAACTCCAACACCACGCGCCACGCCGCCGAGTTTTGGATGATCGAGCCCGAGATGGCCTTCGCCGACCTTAACGACTACATGGATAACGCCGAGGCCATGCTCAAGTACGTCCTTAAGGACGTTATGGCCACCTGCCCCGACGAGCTCAATATGCTCAACAAGTTTGTGGACAAGGGTCTGCTCGAGCGCTTGGACCATGTCGCCAACTCCGACTTCGCCCGCGTCACCTATACCGAGGCCGTCGAAATCCTGGAGCAGGCCGTCGCCGCCGGTCACAAGTTTGACTATCCCGTGAGCTGGGGCATCGACCTGCAAACCGAGCATGAGCGCTTCCTGACCGAGGAACACTTTAAGCGACCGACCTTCGTAACCGACTACCCGGCCGAGATCAAGGCGTTCTACATGCGCATGAACGAGGACGGCAAGACCGTCGCCGCCGCCGACTGCCTGGTGCCGGGTATCGGCGAGATTATCGGCGGCTCCCAGCGCGAGGAGCGCCTGGATCTGCTCGAGGCCCGCATCAAGGATCTGGGTATGAATCCCGAGCAGTACAAGTACTACCTTGACCTGCGCCGCTACGGTTCCTGCAAGCACGCCGGCTACGGTCTGGGCTTCGAGCGCTTGGTGATGTACCTCACCGGCGTGGGCAACATCCGCGACGTCCTGCCGCACCCGCGCACCGTGGGCAACGCCGACTTCTAATCGCCACAGCGCCACCAAACGCGTTCCAGCGCATCACGCCAGCGCCTCTCGGCAAGCCGAGGGGCGCTTTTTTCAACAGCATCCGTCAAGCTTTTGGCAAGTTTTTGGTCAGTTGGGCAGGGCTGTTGAAAACTCGACCCGCCGCTTGCCGACGGCCACCGACCGCCCAGAGTGCTCTGCGCCCCTGGGAAAGCCCCGCGTCCTAGGCTCCATACCGTCGCCACCCAAAACGGAAAGGACGTGGGCGCCATGACCGAAACCGCTGTTGAAACTTACGAGACCACGACGAGGGGCGCCGCCTCGATGGCAGCCTATCGCGCCGTTCGCATCCTGCAACTATTAAGCGAAAACACCGGCGAGGACAAGGCCATGCTTTCCGATGAGTTGATCCGGCGCCTCGCCCATCCCGACGACCCCGCCCGCATGCCCATCTCGGCGGCGCGGCGCAGCATCTACACCGCCATCTCCGCACTTCGCCATGCCGGATACGAAATTGAGTACAAGCGCGGCGTGGGGTATCGGCTCTTGACCCGTCCGCTCACCGACGAAGAGATCATCCGGCTCCACGGCATGGTCATGCGCAACCGCTCTACACCCATCGCCATTCGAAAAAGCATGGCGCAGCACCTGGTTGCCATGGCGAGTGCCGACGTTCGCGGCTACCTCGATGCGCCCGAGCCTGCTCCAAGCGCAGACGGCAAATCCACCAAGGCCACACGCACGCCCGTCAAGCGCATCGATGCCTGCGAGCTCATCGAGCAGGCCATCGACCACGGAACCACGGTGAGTTTTGATATTTCGAGTGTCACGGCACGCGGAGAGGTCGAAGTGGCGCGGATGACACTCCGGCCCTTTGCCATCAAGCAACGAGACGGCATCTCGTATGTGCTGGGAACGGTCTATGACGCGCGAGGCGCCGATGACACGTTGCGTACCGTAGAGATCGGCCGAATGAGAAACGTCACCACACGTCTCCTCGACGGCAAGAAGCTCTTCGCCGCCCTGGACGAGGACGACGCCTCCTCCGCCGCATAAGACCCTCCGCCGCCCATTCGACTACCCGTACCGCCCATCCGATTCTGTATTAAAAAACCCGCCAGGCTGTTGTAAAAATGGACATCAGCGCTACTATAGTCCCACTTGCACTTTGTCCCAGTGCAGTGTTTCCAGCCATTTTTATACTGGGGGTAATGATATGAAGGACATCACCATCAGCCGCAGGAGCCTTCTGGTCTCCGCCGGCCTGCTCGCGCTCGCCCCGCTCGCCGGATGCGGCGGCAACTCTGGTTCCGGCTCTGCTGCCGCCGGTTCCGACTACACCATCGGCGTTCTGCAGCTCACCGAGCACTCCGCACTCGACGCCGCCAACGATGGCTTTGTCAAGGCCATCAAGGAGAGCGGTCTTAAGGTCAAGATCGATCAGAAGAACGCCCAGAACGACCAGTCCACGTGTAAGTCCATCGCCGACAAGTTTGTGGGCGATGGCGTCGACCTGATCTATGCCATCGCTACGCCCGCCGCGCAGGCTGCCGCCGGCGCCACCGCTGATATCCCCATCGTTGGCTGTGCCATCACCGACTACGCCGCTTCCGGCCTGGTCCAGGACAACGACAAGCCCGGCACCAACGTCACCGGCGCCTCCGACCTCACCCCGGTCGCCGAGCAGCTCGAGATGATGCAGAAGGTCCTGCCCGACGTTAAGAAGGTCGGCCTGCTCTACTGCACCGCCGAGTCCAACTCCGACGTCCAAATCAAGGCCGCCAAGAAGGAACTCGACAAGCTTGGCCTGGAGTACACCGACTTCACCGTCTCGAGCTCCAACGAGATTCAGTCCGTCGTCGAGTCCGCCGTGGGCAAGGTCGACGCACTCTACTCCCCCACTGACAACACCATCGCCGCGGGTGCTTCGCAGGTCGGCCAGATCTGCAAGGAGAACAAGCTCCCCTTCGTGACCGGCGAGGAGGGCATGTGCACGGCCGGCGGCCTGTTCACCCTCTCCATCAACTACGAGGACCTGGGCTACGCTGCAGGCGAGATGGCCGTTAAGATCCTGAAGGGCGAGGCCAAGCCCGAGGATATGCCGATCAAGCACCTCTCGAGCAAGGACCTGGTCGTCGTCAAGAACGACGAGATGGCCGAGGCCCTAGGCATCGACCTTTCCGCTCTGGACGAGTAGCGCCATGCGCGGTAACGCGTCTAGGGCCCGCACGTGCGCCACAGCCGCGTTATTCAATATCTGAGTCCTTGGGGCGAACGCTAAAGACCGGCGTTCGCCCTGCTTGTTTCGGATGAGACAAAACATCCGTCCGCAGCTCTTTTATGCATTGGTACCGCTATTATGGAAAATCACGTGTCCACCCTATCCTAGGAGGTATGAAGCATGCTCATTGCATTGCAGGGCGCCGTTTCGCAGGGCGTCCTCTGGGGCATTATGGTGCTTGGCGTGTTTATCACGTTCCGCCTGCTCGACATCCCCGATATGACCTGCGACGGCAGCTTTGCCCTCGGCGGCTGTGTCTGCGCCGTGCTCATCGTCAACAATAACGTTGACCCCTTGCTCGCCGTGCTGGCCGGCATGTGCGCCGGCGCCATCGCGGGCGCCGTCACGGGCATCTTGACCACCGTCTTTGAGATTCCCGCAATCCTCGCCGGAATCCTTACGCAGATCAGTCTGTGGTCCATCAACCTGCGCATCATGGGCAAGTCCAACACGCCCATCCTTGCCAAGGGCACTATCTTCTCATCCGTCAGCAACATGACGGGCCTGCCGCAGTCCACTGTTGCCATTATCCTAGGCATTGTGCTGGCCGTGGCCATCGTCGCCATCCTGTACTGGTTCTTTGGCACCGAGATCGGCTCGGCGCTGCGTGCCACCGGCAACAACGAGTACATGATCCGCGCTCTGGGCGTCAACACCAACTCCACCAAGATGATCGCCCTCGTGCTCTCCAACGCCCTCATCGGCCTTTCGGGCGCGCTCATCTGCCAGAGCCAGAAGTACGCCGACATTGGCATGGGCACCGGTGCCATCGTTATCGGTCTTGCCGCCATTGTTATCGGTGAGGTACTCGGCCGTCTGCTGCCCGGCGGCCTCACGCAGTTTAGCGTCCGTCTTGCCTCCGCCGTCTTTGGCTCCGTGGTGTACTTCCTTATCCGCGCCATCGTGCTGCAGTTGGGCATGGACGCCAACGACATGAAGCTGCTCTCCGCCGTGATCGTCGCCGTTGCCCTGTGCGTACCTGTGGTTTGGGAGCGTTACAAGCTCCGCAGCTCCTACACGAGGGGAGATGAGGCAGATGCTTAAGCTCTCGCACGTCAAAAAGACCTTTAACAAGGGCACCGTCACCGAGAAGCGCGCCCTTACCGGCGTCGACCTCACCCTTAACGACGGCGACTTTGTAACCGTGATTGGTGGCAACGGCGCCGGCAAGTCCACGCTGCTCAATATGATCGCCGGCGTGTATCCGCTTGATTCGGGTGTTATTGAGCTCGACGGCACCGACATCTCGCGTCTGAGCGAGTCGCAGCGCGCCAAGTACCTGGGCCGTGTGTTCCAGGACCCCATGCGCGGCACCGCAGCCGACATGCAAATTGCCGAAAACCTGGCCCTCGCCAAGCGCCGCGGCCAGCGTCGCGGTCTTTCGTGGGGCGTCACCAAGGCCGAGAAGGACGAGTACGTTGAACTGCTCAAGCGTCTGGACCTTGGTCTGGATACGCGCCTCAACGCCAAGGTCGGCCTGCTCTCGGGCGGCCAGCGCCAGGCACTCACCCTGCTGATGGCCACGCTCACCAAGCCGCGCCTGCTGCTGCTCGACGAGCACACCGCGGCCCTCGACCCCAAGACGGCCTCTAAGGTGCTCAACCTGACCGAGGAGATCGTCGACGAGAACCACCTGACCACGCTCATGGTCACGCACAACATGAACGACGCCATCCGTCTGGGCAACCGTCTGATCATGATGCACGAAGGCCACGTGATCTACGACGTGGCGGGCGATGAGAAGAAGTCGCTCACCGTAGCCGACCTGCTGCAGAAGTTCGAGGAGGTCTCGGGCGGCGAGCTCGCCAACGACCGCATGCTGCTGAGCTAA
>CABQHR010000107.1 GCA_902463875.1 uncultured Collinsella sp. | reverse complement strand
AGCCTGATCCCGCGTTTTTGGGATGTTTCCTCGGGTCGAGTGCTCGTAGGCGGTGTGGACGTTCGCGACATGGACCCGCACGAGCTCATGGACCAGGTCGCCTTCGTGTTCCAGACCAACCAGCTGTTCCGGCAAACACTTGCCGATAACGTGCGCGCCTCCAAGCCTACGGCCACTGACGACGAAGTGCGTGCGGCCCTCTCCGCAGCTCAGTGCGACGACATTGTGGCCAAGCTCCCGCAGGGCATCGACACCATGCTCGGCGCCGGCGGGGCGTACCTTTCGGGCGGCGAGGTCCAGCGCGTGTCGCTCGCCCGCGCAATTCTTAAGGACGCGCCCATCGTGGTGCTCGACGAGGCCACAGCCTTTGCCGACCCCGAGAACGAGGCGCTCATCCAGCGCGCCTTTAGCAAATTGGCGGCGGGCCGCACGGTCATTATGATCGCGCACCGGCTTTCGACCGTGGTGGGGGCCAACAAGATCGTGGTGCTCAACCAGGGTAGCGTGCAGGAGGCTGGCACTCATGCCGAGCTGCTGTCCCAAAACGGCCTGTACGCCAAGATGTGGGCCGAATACGAACAGGCCGCGAGCTGGAAAATCACTGCAGCGACCGCGGATGCCGCCGTCACGAAGGGAGGCGAGGCCTAAATGTTCGCCTCATTCCAAAAGAAGTATTTCCTATCCGATAAAGGCGTCGCCGGCGTAAAACGCGGCATTTTCTGGACCGCGCTCACCAATCTCATTACCATGGCCGGCATGGGCTTATTGTTCCTGGTCATGGCCGGTTTTGTCGAACATCTCGCCACCGGTGCCGACCTGCCGGATGCCCTGCCGATTGTGGGCGGCCTCCTGGTCTTTTTCGTGTTGCTCTTTGCCTCTAACTGGCAGCAGTATTACTACACCTACTGCATCTTTTACGAGGAGTGCGGCAAGCAGCGTATGGAGATTGCCGAGCGCTTACGCAAGCTGCCGCTGTCGTTTTTTGGCCGTCGTGATCTGGCCGATTTAACCGAGACCATTATGGGCGACGTCCAGGCCATGGAGCACGCCTACAGCCACGTGCTGGGAGAGCTTTGGGGTGCCATCATCGCAAGCGCCATTGTGTTCGTGGCGTCGCTGTTCTTTTGCTGGCAGCTGGCGATCGCGGCGTTTTGGAGCGTGCCCGTGGCCTTTGCCGTGCTGTATCTGACACGCGGCCCCATGACCCCGGTGTTCGACCATGTGCGTGCCGAGAAGGTCAAGGTTACCGAGGCGATCCAGGAGACGCTCGACTGCGTGCGCGAGATCCGCGCCACCAACCAGGAGGCTCATTATCTTGAGGGGCTCAACGCCGTGATCGATGCCGAGGAGCGCGAGACCACCAAGGGCGAGCTCGCCAATGGGCTTTTGGTCAACTCCGCCTTTGCCATCCTGCGCCTGGGGATTGCCACCACGTTGGTCACGGGCGCTGCGATGGTCGCCTCCGGCCAGGTCGACTTTTTGATGATGTTTGCCTTCCTGCTTATGGTGAGCCGCATCTATGCGCCCTTTGATCAGGCGCTGATGCTGATGTCCGAGCTGTTTGCCGCCGAGTCGTCGGCCAAGCGCATGCGTTCCATCATGGAAGAGCCCGTGGCGCGGGGCAGCGAGCAGTTTGAGCCCGTAGGCCACGATGTGGTGTTCAATCACGTGGCATTTGGCTATGGTGCGGGCGAGGACGGCCGCGCCGGCGAGAAAGTTCTTACCGATGTGAGCTTTACCGCCAAGGAAGGCGAGGTCACGGCACTGGTCGGTCCTTCGGGCTCCGGTAAGTCTACGGTGAGCCGCCTGGCCGCGCGCTTTTGGGATGCCACCGCGGGCACGGTCACCGTGGGCGGCGTGGATGTTGCGAGCGTGGATCCCGAGGTGCTGCTGCGCGACTACGCCATTGTGTTCCAAGACGTGCTGCTTTTTGACGACACGGTGATGGGAAACATCCGCCTCGGGCGTCGTGGCGCCACCGATGAGCAAGTGCTTGCGGCTGCGCGCGCCGCCAACTGCGACGAGTTTGTGAGCCGCATGCCGCAGGGCTACAACACCATGATCGGCGAGAACGGCTCCAAGCTGTCCGGCGGTGAGCGCCAGCGCATCTCTATCGCCCGTGCGCTGCTCAAAGACGCGCCTATCGTGCTGTTGGACGAGGCGACGGCGAGCTTGGATGTGGAGAACGAGACCGTGGTTCAGCAGGCGCTCTCCCGTCTGCTTGCAGGTAAGACGGTTATCGTTATTGCCCACCGTATGCGTACGGTGGAAAATGCCGACAAAATCGTTGTACTCAAGGATGGTGTGGTTGCCGAGCAGGGCACTCCGGCGCAGCTCAAGGCGGCAGGTGGAGAATTCGCCCGCATGGTGGCGCTGCAAAAGGAAGCAGCTACCTGGCAGTTGTAAGAAGGGGCAAAGGGACAGTCCCTCTGTCACACTTCATTGTATATGATGAAAATGTAACAAAACTGCCTTAAAACTTCCGTAAATGTGATAAATATCACGTTTAACCCAGGGTAAAATGTGAGAAATCTCACATTTACGGAAGTTTTTTGCGGGAGGTCGGTCATGCAGCGGGATATCATCGCCAAGCTTAATGCTTGGAAGGCGTCGGAGTATCGTAAGCCGCTCATCCTTAAAGGAGCGCGTCAGGTTGGAAAGACGTGGGCGCTCAAGGAGTTCGGCCGCGCCTCGTATCGCAACTGCGTATACCTGACGCTGGAGGAGCCATCTCCCGGGGTTCAAAGCGAATATGCGCAGTTTTTCGAGGGCACGCGTGATCCGCGGCGCATTATTTCAAATCTATCCTTGGCGTTTGGCCAGCCCATCGATCCTGGCGAGACGTTGCTTATTGTTGACGAGATCCAGGACTGCCCCTCTGCAGTTGGTGCTCTCAAGTATTTTTGCGATGAGGCCCCCGAATATCACGTTGCGTGCGCAGGGTCTTTGCTGGGTGTTCGCTTGTCCCGCGAGACGAGTGCCTTTCCGGTGGGAAAGGTCGAGTTCATGGAGATGCACCCCATGAGCTTTTCTGAGTTTTTAAAGGCCGAAGGCGCCTCAAACTATGATGCGTATCTTGGCGGTCTGGATCAGATCGAGGCGGTACCGGATTTCTTTCATGTCAGACTCGTCGAGCACCTTCGCCGCTATTTTGCATGCGGTGGCATGCCGGAAGCTCTTGGTCGGTGGGTCGAAACGGGTGACATTGCTCAGGTTGATAAAGTGTTATCCGACCTCTTGGATTCCTATGAGCGTGATTTTGCCAAGCACGGTGGTCGTGCACAGTTCGCTAAGCTTTCGCAAATTTGGAACTCAATTCCAACGCAGCTGGCGCGCGAGAATAAAAAGTTTGTTTGGGGTGCGGTTCGCGAGGGGGCTCGTGCCCGCGAATATGAGGACGCTCTGGAATGGCTCGCCGATGCCGGTCTGATCACGTCGGCGCGACTAAATACCGGCGGCGGAATACCGCTCTCGGCCTACGATGATCTCAAGGCCTTTAAGGTCTACTGTCTTGATGTTGGCTTGCTGCGCCGTATGGCAAAGCTCGATGCTTCGGCATTCGCCATCTCGGACGCGATTTTTTCTGAGTTCAAAGGCTCGTTTGCCGAGAACTATGTGCTTCAGGCGTTGCTTCCGCAGCTGGATGCCGCTCCGCGCTATTGGACTAACGAGAAACCAAGGCACGAGGTCGATTTTTTGATCCAAGTTGGAAACGATATCGTTCCCGTTGAGGTCAAATCGGGAGAGGTCGTTCATTCCAAGAGTTTGAAATACTATGCCGACAAACATGCGGAGACGACCCCGTTGAGAGTCCGTTACTCCCTTAAGAATCTGAGGCTTGACGATGGGGTGTTCAATATTCCACTGTATTTGGCCGACCGATCCGTTCCTCTTATCAAGAAAGCGCTCGCAATGTGATAAAGGGACCGTCTCTTTACCGCATTGCAGGGCAGTGGAAATCGAAGGTGAATGGTTTTCCGGGAAGTGAACGACCTTATTTGGACCCCCGAAGCATCGACACTTTTTGGTCTCGCTTTCCTGCGGTTTTGTCGAGTTTTTCCTGCGGGTTTGCTGGCGAAAAATGCGGATGCTTCGGGGGCCTGATTTTACTCGTTCACTTCTCAGGAAAGTAATAGACCTCGATCAGTGGGGCGGAGGAGGGGAATTCTCTGATGCCACGGATGTGTGTCGCGACGAGTGGTTTGTCGTAAGCCGGAGATTTCCCGACTATAAATTTCCAAAAAGTTAGTTATGGCTGACCATAATTGTTGGATAAACTATTTTTCGATAGTGTGCTCGAGCAAGTTTGGTAACTCGGGTGCTGAGGCACCGTGCCGCGTCCAATGCGGCAAAAGGGAGAAGCAACATGAAGAAGTCGACGTTCAATACCCTGCTTGTCGGTGGCGGTTTTCTGCTTGGTACGGCTGGCATCAAGCTGCTCACCAGCGCTCCGGTTAAAAACGCCTGCGTGCAGGGCATCGCGTGCGGCATGCGCATCAAGAATGGCTACCAGGACATGGTCGAGCAGGCCAAGGCCAATGTCGACGACATGGTTGCCGAGGCTGCCTACATCACCCAGAGCGAGGCTGACGCTGCGAGCAACGCGGCCGAGTAGCGCTCCCGGGCACAAACTATGAGATTCTCGATTATCAGCGAGATCCCCGGCAGGACCCGTCTTCAATTGGCGGGTCCTGTGCCAGAGAGCGATCTCGATGCACTTCTTAAGCTCAGCGGCGATATCGACGGCGTGCACAAGGTGCGCGTCTACGGCCGCATCGGCCAGATGGCGCTCGAATACGACGAGCCGAGCCGCGACGCCGTGCTGACCGCTGTCGGCGCGCTCGATGCCCAGGCCATCGCCGACGCCAAGTCGGGCTACGTGATGCAGCTCGAGCCGCGCAAGCACAAGCTTGTCATGGATCTGGCGACGCTTGTCGGCGCCCATTACGCGCGCCGTTGGTTTTTGCCCACGCCGCTGCGTGCCGTCTTTGTCGTGGCCGGCTACATGGCCTTTTTGCGCGCAGCCCTCCACGAGCTCGCGCAGCCGCGCCTGACCGTTCCCGTGCTCGACGCATCGGCCATCGGCATCTCGTTCGTCAAGCGCGACGTCGACACCGCGGGCCAGACGATGTTCCTGCTCAACGTGGGTGAGCTGCTCGAGGACTACACGCGCGCCATGAGCGAAAACGAGCTCATTAACTCGCTGCTCGATGTGCCCGACAAGGCGCAAAAGGTGGTCGGTGACACCGAGGTGAGCGTTGCCGCCACCGAGCTTGAACCCGGCGACCTGGTCGCCGTGCGCACCGGCATGTCCATCTGCATCGATGGCGTGGTCGAGCAGGGGAGCGCCATGGTCAACCAGGCGACCCTGACCGGCGAGCCGCTTGCCGTCGAGCGCAGCGTGGGCGACGACGTGTTTGCCGGCACCGTCGTCGAAGACGGCAGCATCTTGGTGCGCGTGCGCGCCAACACGGCCCAGACCAAACTGCGCTCGATCGTCTCGCTCGTTCAGACGGCCGACTCGCTCAAATCCGAGGGCCAGTCGCACATGGAGGACCTCGCCAACAAGATCGTTCCGTGGAACTTCCTGCTTGCGGGCCTGGTCGCGCTCACCACGCGCAGTCTCATTAAGACCTCCGCGGCGCTGATGGTCGACTACTCGTGCGCGCTCAAGCTCACGGGTTCAGTCGCCGTCATGACTGCCATGAGCGATGCTGCCAAGATGGGCGTCATGGTCAAGGGCGCGAAGTACTTTGAGTCGTTTGCCAAGGCCGACACCATTGTGTTTGATAAGACCGGCACGCTCACCGAGGCGCAGCCGCGTCTCGCCTGCGTGCTCACCACCGATGGCTGGAGCGAGGACGAGGTTCTGCGCCTTTCCGCCTGCTTGGAGGAGCATTTTCCGCATCCGGTGGCGCGCGCTGTGGTCAACGCCGCCCGCGAGCGTGGGCTCGAGCATCGCGAGCGCCATGCCGCCGTCGAGTACATCGTGGCGCACGGCATCGCTTCGTCCATCGAAGGACGTCGTGCCATCATCGGTTCCGCGCACTTTGTATTTGAGGACGAGGGCGCACAGCTCGAATCCGACATCAAGGAGCGCATCGAGTCCCAGATGCAGGGCCTGTCGCCGCTGTACCTGGCGGTCGACGGCACGGTCGTCGGCGTGCTCGGCATCGAGGATCCGCTCAAGCCCGGGGTCCGTGAGGCCATCGCCGACCTGCATGCTCTGGGCGTCAAGCATGTCGTTATGCTCACGGGCGATTCGGAGCGCACTGCCGAGCGCATTGCGCGCGAGGCGGGCGTCGACGAGTTTAAGGCCGAGCTGCTGCCCGAGGACAAGTACGCGTATGTGGAGCGCATTAAGGGCGAGGGGCGCCACGTTGCCATGGTGGGCGACGGTGTCAACGATTCGCCGGCGCTCGGTTTGGCCGACGTGGGCTTGGCGATGGGTGGCGGAAGCGACATCGCCAAGGAGGT
>CABQHR010000106.1 GCA_902463875.1 uncultured Collinsella sp. | reverse complement strand
GGCCCTTGCGGCGTAGTCGCTATTTATTCAGTCCAAGTTTCGGGGCGCAGTTCACTGTACCCTTTGTGGTGGTTTTTGGTCGGCTAGCCTTCGAGTTGAGCCACTTTGTAGCGGTAGGCAGCGGCTATGACGTCTTTGCAGCCTTCGCGGCCCAGCTTGGCGCGGTTGACGACGATATCCTTGCCGCTCGTCATCTTCCACTTTCCGGCACTGTAGCGCTTATAGAACGCCTCGCGCGCCTTCTGCTGCTGCTTGACCAGCTTGGCGCCCTTCTTTTTATTAAGGCCACGCTTCTTGCGCACAATCTCGACGCGGTCCTCAAAAGGAGCGGTCACCAATACGGCAATGTGGTTGGGGTTGTTACGCAGCAGGTAATCGGACAGGCGGCCTTCGATAATGCAGCTCTCGGTCTCGCCCAGGTCCAAAATCACCTGGCTCATCTTCTGGAACAACTTGTCCGAGTACGAACGCGCGTCGTAGCGGTCGGGCAGGAACGCCATGTTCTCCACGGCCAGACGCTCGTCGTAGGCGGCCATCTTGTCGAGCGACTCGCCCGCGCGCAGCGACGCACGCACCAGCAGCTCGTTATCGTACAGCGGAATCCCCAACTCGTCGGCAAGCATGCGGCCAATCTCGTGGCCCTCGGCGCCAAAGTCGCGCGCGATGGTAATGACCACAGGATTCTTCTTATTCTCCAGATCGCTCATCGCGATTCCTTTCTAACAAATGAGAAAAAGGCTGTCTATCGCCTTTTCCCACGATAGCGTACCAGGGAAAGCCAGGCTATGCGGCCACAATACGGCGTTGATAAGCCCTCACCAGCAGCGAAATACCAAAGTTGAGCACAAAGTACATCGCAAACACCAGGCCGTAGAGCATAAGCACCTGCGACAGATCGATCGCATGGGCCATCACGACGTTTGCCGTGTACATGAGCTCGGCCACGTTAATGCCCGAAAGATACGAGCTGTCCTTAATGACGGTCGTGCACTGGCTAAACAGCGCCGGAATGATCGTCTTAAACGTCTGCGGCAGAATGATGTAGCGCATGGTGGCAAAGAAGCCAAAGCCCTGGCTCTGCGCTGCCTCAAACTGGCCGCGCGGAATCGAGTTGAGGCCGCCGCGCACAATCTCGGCCATAACGGCGCTGGTAAACAGCGTAAAGGCGATGGTCGAAATCACAATGTCCAAACCCTGCACCGTAAAGTAGATAAACAGAATCCACAGCAGGTTCGGCGTGCAACGGAACAGCTCGATATAGGCGCTCACCAAAATACGGAACGGGCGGGGCGCATAGCTTTTAACGAGCGCCAGCACCGTGCCAAAGATAAGCGAGAAAAAGATCGACAGCGCCGAGATCTCGATTGTCTTAACAAAGCCGCCCCAAATGTAGAGCAGGTTGGTCGCGTTGAAGATTTCCATGCGCTAGGCCTCCTCTACGTTGTCGAGTCCCAGCTCGGCCAGGCTCACGCCGCGCGGACGCTCCTTGGAGCGGCGCTCGAGCCACTGCACCAGCATGGCGAGCGGAAAGCAGATGATGAAGTACATAAGGCAGCAGACGATATATCCCTGCAGGTAACCGTACAGACTCACAAAGTTGTCGGAACGGTACATAAGGTCGCCGCCGGCCACAAGCGCCAGCACCGACGTGTTCTTGACCAGGTTGAGCGCCTGGTTACACAGCGGCGGCAGAATGATCTTGAACGTCTGGGGCAGCACGATGTACCAGTATGCCTGCGCGCGGGTGAAGCCCTGGCTTTGGGCCGCCTCCATCTGACCGCGCGGGACCGCCTCGATACCGGTGCGGATGACCTCCGAAATGTAGGCCGCGTGATACAGGCCCACACCCAAGAAGCCCAGCACGAACGGCGCGATGCGCACCGGCTGATCGGCACCGGTTATGGCCTGCAGAAACTGCGGACCGGCCATGTACATAAAGAGCACCTGCACGGGCAACGGGGTGTTCTGGTAAAACTCCACGTACACGCGGCTTATGGCGCGCAGCACGCGCGAGCGAGTGGTAGAGAACACGCCCAGCAGCGTGCCCAGCACCAGCGACAGCAGCAGGCCGGCAACGACCACCTGTAGCGTCACGCCAAAGCCCTCCCAGAAGGGCCCCATGTTTTGAAATGTCGTCGACCAACGGTCGGCGTCAAATAATCCTTCGAGCATTTGATTCCTTCCTTGGACGATGCGCCTATACAAGACCCCAGGTCTTGACCTCTTGGTCGAGCCAGCCGTCGGCCAGGCGATCGCAAATCACCTGATCGACCACGGCCGAAAGGTCGCAGCCCTTCTTGGTCGCCACGCCGTAGCCCTGCTCGCCAAACTTGACCTCGGGCTGCAGCAGCTCAACGGTCTCGTTCATGTAGCCGGCCAGCGTGGAGCGGTCCATGGCAAAGACGTCGATATTGCCGGCGTCGAGCGAGCTCTTGATGATGGGGTAGCCGCTAAAGGCCCTAAACTCGGGCTTGCAGCTAAAGCCGTTGTCCTTGATCATCTGCTCGATCAGGCCCTGCGTGGTGGCACCCTGGCTCACGCCAATGACCTTGCCGTCCAAGTCCTCAATCGAGGTGAAGCCCGAACGCTTCTTGACCATGAGTCCCACGTAGTCGGTACGGTACGGCGTCGAGAAATCCCAGCTCTTCTTGCGCTCGTCGGTGATGGTGTAGGTCGCCGCGACCACATCGAGCTGGCCGTTATCGATCAGCGGGCCGCGCGTCTTGGGCGTTACATCGGTAAACTCGACAAGCTCCTGGGCACGGGCCTCCTTGTAGCTCACGCCAAAGACGGCAGCGGCGATCTGGTAGCACAAATCGACTTCCATACCCTCAAAGCGGCCCTTGGCGGTGTCGTAATAGCCATAGCCGGGAACGTCCTTCTTAACGCCGGCATTCAGATGGCCACGCGACTTAATGGCCGCAAGCTTGGACCCCTTGTCGGAGCCCTCGCCGCTGGTGGAGTTGCCGCAACCGGTAAGCGCGGTCCCCGTCAGCGCAAGCATACCGGCGCCCGCCAGCTGCAAAAAGTGACGGCGCGACACGGCCGCCCTCGTCATATCCGTCATGTCCATCACCGCGCCTAGTGCAGAATCTTGGACAGGAACTCGCGGCAGCGCGGGTTCTCGGGGTTATCGAAGAAGTGCTCGGGCGTGCCCTCCTCCAGGATGCGGCCGTCCTCCATAAAGATGACGCGGTCGGCCACCTGGCGCGCAAAGCCCATCTCGTGCGTCACGCAGATCATGGTGATGTCCTCCTGCGCAAGCTCAATCATAACGTCCAGAACTTCCTGGACCATCTCGGGGTCGAGTGCCGAAGTCGGCTCGTCAAACAGGATGATGGGCTGCTTGGTGCACAGGGCGCGGGCGATGGCGATGCGCTGCTGCTGACCGCCCGAGAGGTTCTGCGGATACTCGCCTGCCTTATGTGCCATGCCGACGCGCTTGAGCGCGGCGATGGCGATCTCGGTCGCCTCCTCCTTGCTCTTCTTTTGTAGCTTGATGGGCGCGAGCGTCAGGTTGCCCAGCACCGTCATGTTGGGATACAGGTTGAACTGCTGAAACACCATGGAGCTATACTTGCGAGCCATCTCCAGGTGATTCTTTTTGGTAAGCGGCGTACCGTCGATGATGACCTCGCCCGACGTGGGCTCCTCCAGATAATCGACGCAACGGATGAGCGTCGACTTACCCGAGCCGGAAGGCCCGATCATTACGAGCTTCTCGCCGCGCTTGACGGTGAGATTGATATCTTTGAGCACATGCAGGTCGCCAAAGTACTTGTTGAGATGCTTAATCTCGATCATGTCTGCCATGAATGTCCCTTCCCTGCGTTTACACGAGTTGAACTATTGTACGGAAAGAACCACGTTTCCGCAGCCCACACTGCATTCCCGTAAAGAACCCGCAATCTTCCCCCTACTCATTGGGGACAGACTTAAATGAGTGCCGAAAATAATACAACCGCCCTTGTTGAGCATAAGTCAGCGAAAACCCGTACACGCGAGCAAGGTGACGTGAAATGAAAGGGCGCAGACCTTATGGTCGCGCCCTTGAAATTGAACGTCAGATTGCCGCGTGTACGGGTTTGCAGCGTCGAGCCGTTACGCGGTTTGGTAAAACCGCGTAACAAATTACGCGAGCTTTGCTCCGACGATCTTGGCCGCGGCAGGCTTGTCGAAGTTGCCGCCGGTGGCTTTGCCGAGCGCCCCCATGACCTGGCCCATCTGCTTCTTGGACGTGGCGCCCAGCTCGGCGATGACCTGCTCGATCAGAGCCTCGAGCTCCTTGCCCGAAACCTGCGCGGGCAGCAGGCTCTCCAGAATCTTGACCTGCTCGGTCAGGTTGTCGGTACGCTCCTGGTCGGTGCCGGCCTTGATGGACATCTCCAGCGTCTCGCTCGTCTGCTTGATCAGACGCTTGATCATGCTGTTGACGTCTTCCTCGGTCACATCGCGGCGCTCGTTGACCTCGATATTCTTCACCTCGGCCTTAACCTGGCGAATGATGGACAGGCGAACCTTGTCCTTGGCCTTCATGGCCGCGATCATTTCTTTCTGCAGCTCTTCGTTGGTCATCTGCAAATCCTCTCTAATAGCGCGGGCGGCACTCGCGCGAGCACCGCCCCATGATTACTCAGTCGTCGACGAATCGTCGGTCGAACTCTTGGTGACGCCCTTCAGACTGACGTTGTATGGCACGTCTTTGGGCATGGGGTTGACGGTGATGTCGGCATCCTTCTTGTACTGCTCCAGCCACTCGCTGTACGCGGTGCTGACCGCTTGCGTCTTCACCACGTTGGAGACGTACTTTTTGATGGCCTTGGGCACCTGGTTGATGTCGTCAACCTGATTATCGACATGGAAGTAGTCGGTGCACTTGATGATGTGGTAGCCATAGGTCGACTCGATGACTTCGCTCACGTCGCCCTTGTTGAGCCCCTCGAGCGCCGTCTGGTAGCTGTCGACAAAGGTGGTGAGCTTATCCCAGCCCACATCGCCCTTCTTCTCCTTGGAACCGGTGTCCTCGGAGTACTGCTCAACGGCGTCCTCAAAGCTCAGCTCACCGGAGTTGATCTTGTCCAGGCACTCCTGCGCCTTGGCCTTGGCGGCAGCCTTGTCCTCGTCGGAAGCGTCGGAATCAACCTTGATCAGGATGTTCGACGAGCGGCGGGCGTCGTTGTAGCTGGACAGGTTTTCGTTGATGTAGTCGACGATCTCGCTGTCCTTGGGCTTGCTCGTGGGCGCGACGGCATCCTTGAGTTTCTGCTGCGCCAGACTCTCCTTGAGCGAGTCCTTGTAGGTGTCCTCGGTATAGCCGTAGGTCTTGAGGGTCTTCTTAAAGGCCTTGGCACCGCCCGCGCTCTTGCACGCGTCCTTCCAAGCCTTCTCGACCTCCTTGTCCGACACCGTCACGCCGTTTTCCTTCTGCGCCTGCTGAAGCAGAATCTGCTGCGCATAGGAGTCGATGAGTTGTTTGCGGTACCTCTTGGGCGTGAGGTCGTTGTCGACCAGATACTGCGCCCAGTCCTTGTCCTTGGTGTAGCCATAGGACGTGCGCATGCTCATGATCTGCTTGGTCACGGTGTCCTCGGTGAGGTTGGTGCCGTTGATAGTGGCAGCAACACCGCCGGTCAGCTTGTAGCCCGAGGTGTCCTCGGCCTGCGACATAAGGCCGGAGCACGCCATCGCCGAGACGGAAAGCAGCATTGCCAGCACGCCAATAACCACCAGGACGATCTTGACGGTCTTGGACACGCGGGTCTTGCGCTGCTTCTTGCGAGAGCTGGAGGCGGCGCGAGCCTGCTGCTCGGGCGTCGGCTCGGGTGCGGGATTCTTTTTCTTATTTGCCATAGTTGGCCTTTCGCATAACGAATCGAACAAACGCCATTGTGTCACAACGCAGCCCCCGCGGCACGCTTGGTGCATTGGGGACAGGTTAATCTGCACCATTTTGGTGCAAAGGGAACGTCCCCCACTGCCACCCTAAAAGTGGCGGCGGATGGCGTCGACCATGCCTTGGGGCGTGGTCTGGCCAAGCACATCGGCTGCAGCGTCGGCATCCATAAAGATATTCATAAGCGCTTGCAGGGCCTCGACCTGGCCGCCCGGCTCGGCAATGCCCAGATTGATGACGATCTGCGCCGGCACCGGGGCGCCCATGCCCGCCATCGCGTTGAACATCACAGGTGCGGCGGGCTTTACCACCGCGATATAGGGCTTGGCCACAAATCCCGGATCGGTATGCGGAATGGCGATGTTTGCCGCCGGCATAGCGAGACCCGTGGGATAGGCGTTCTCGCGCGTGCGGACGGCGTCAAGCCAACCGGGCGCAATGTAGCCGCGAGGTGCAAGCTCGTCCTCGAGCCGTGCGAACACCTCATCCGGCGTCGCGCACTCCCAATCAAAAAACACCAGCTCAGGCGTAAACAGTGCTTCGTTATCCGCCATGCGCTCACCTCTCTCACCTAGTCATTCAGGAACGCCCCCGACGACTACCCAAAACAAAAGGTGGCCACGCGCGCCTTGGCGCCAATGACCACCCTGACCAC
>CABQHR010000105.1 GCA_902463875.1 uncultured Collinsella sp. | reverse complement strand
GTGCACACGAGCGAGGCACGCAAGGTCGTGCCGCAGGAAATCCCGCTCTCCACCGCCGTATGGCAGATGGGTCGCATCGCCGGCATGACGCGCGGCCTGGAGACCGGCGATCTGGACCTGATTGCCGCCGCCAACGACGACCGCATCCAGGAGCCCTATCGTCGCCGCCTCATCCCCGACTACAACGCCGTGCGCGACACCTGCCTAAACGGCGGCGCCAAGACCATCTGGATCAGCGGCTCGGGCTCGACTCTCATGGCTGTAACCGATGACACTATCGTAGCCAAGTTCCTGCAGGTCAAACTGCGTGAACAGTTCCCCAAGTGTGACACGCACATTCTGACGTGCGACACGGAAGGCGCCCAGATCGAATACCTGTAGTCGCCGTCCCGTATACCCACCGGGGAGGCCAGGGGCTTTGCCCCCAAATCGTCCTCGGACATGACAGGACCCCCGCTGCGCACTTCGTGCGGCGGGGGTCCTGCCGTCCTGCGGAAAGATTTGGGGGCAAAGCCCCTGGCCTCCCTTACGTTAACTTCGCTGGCGGCGACTACAGGGACCTACGCTCTGTAAAAGCGCCGGGCTGATAGAAGGGCTTTTTGCTGTTGGAGGCTTATTCATATTATTATTGGCACCATAGCATCAATTGATTATCGACCGATGCTCGTCGTCTATTTTTCTACGCTATTCAAAACCGCCCCAAGTTTATGCACGAGGGCCTCTACGGTAATTCCAAGCGCCTCTGCATAGGCGAACTGTTCATAAACCCTAAGACTGCGTTCCCCAGTCTCAACTTTCGAGATGAACGACTGAGGTACCCCCAGTTTCTTTGCGAGTTCAACCTGGGTGATACCCTGCTCCCGACGAATCTGGGAGAGGCATTTTCCGCATGTCCTGTTAGCATCAACGTTCATGCCGCTTACGCTATATTCCAATTTTATATATCCCAAATTGGGATATATTTATGCCGCCAGCCATTTCATTTACTGCAATTGTTCGCATCGCAAATGAAAAACGAGAAAGGAGCCTCAATAAACATGGACGACGAAATGAAAGAGCTCAACAAAGAGCAGACGCCCAGCGCATCTGACGAACGAAAGCAAAATATCAAAGGAGAGCAGTTTACTGGTGGTGCTGACGATGCCCCTTCCCCAGAAAATCGGTCGTCAAATGAAGATGAGATTGCGTGTAAAAAAGAAGAAGACAGCTCCCTGCTAACGCGCGTTATTCATAAATTCGGTGGTAAAAAACGAGTGGCCATCGCAGCTGTTGCGGTAGTTGTTGCTATCTTTTGCTTGCCCATGCTGTTTCCTCAATTGTTTTGCACCCACAAACTATGGGCTAATGCCAGCTGCACAAGCCCTCGCACATGCAAAAGTTGTGGCAAGACTGAAGGGGAAACGCTCGGGCACGAATGGGAAGAAGCAACCTGCACGACTCCGAAAACCTGCCAACGTTGTGGCAGAACTGAAGGGAAGTCCCTTGGGCATCAACCGGGTTCATGGACTAAGGAAGTCGACTACATAGATGCCACCTCAAAGGAAATACAAGAATGCGAGAGATGCGGAGAGGTCGTTGACACCCGCAACGAAAAGGAATTCACATCTTTCGTTGGCGACGGAGTGTTTTCTATTTCCCCTAAAGGATTCATTGAACGACTTAACGAAGAATTCTCCAATCTCCCGAACTGCAGCAGCATGAAGGCGAGTTACGAACTAGACGATAGTGGCATGGGACTCGAACTTCGAATCAAAAACGGTTCAAAGATTGCCGGTATTGGAGGCTTCTTCTCGGACTCGAGCAGTCAACTCCTATTTAGCTATCTTGAGTCTGAAAACTGCTTCAAGAATATAGTGATGTACTTTGAAAGTTCAGACTATGCCGCGGCGACAGCAGTTGCAACTATACAGGCGATTGATCCATCACTTTCGTTTTCAGACGCTAAGGAAGTTGGCGCTGCTTGCGTAGATGCGCCGACTGTCAAAAATGGAGTAACGTACGCAATCGTGGCTTCGAATGGCGAGTACTGGCTGAGTGCTCGAATTGAATAATTAGCAAACGTTTGGTTTTAGGCCGCGCTGGGTTCTTTGTAGTTGAAGACTGGTTCTAGGAGGTCTTCGATGTTGCAGTGGAGGGCTTTTGCCATGGCTCTTACGGTTGTTACTGAGGCTTCGTTGATATTTCTTTGGCGCTGTTCGTACATTTGGATTGAGCGGAGTGATACACCCGATTCGTATGCCAAATCTTGCTGAGTTTTCTTCAGCCTCTTTCTTGCTAGTGCCAACTTAGTCTGGCGAGGCGTTTTCTTCGCCATGTCGCAGACAAGGCGAGCCACGCGTTCTTCCGAGGCTTCGTGCCAGGGGTAGTACAGGTTGCGCAGCTCATCAAACGGAACGATGTGCAGCAAGTCTTCGAAAGACTCCCCCAGACGCCACTGCAAGTATGCCAATATCCAGCCTGTCCAGTATTCCGGTGTCTTCTCAAATCGGTAGGTGCGGTCTGGCATCGATCCCGCTTGATAGCCTGACCTTTCAGCAATAAGCGCAAACAGCTCAACGCCCGATTTCCCTGCTACAACCCATGCATTGCCACGCTCAAACTCGCGAGCCACGCCGCTCAAACAAAAGAGTTCCGCGACTTTTATTCCTTCAGTTCCATAGTCATTCACGGCATAGTCGAAACAATCGCCAAGGTTGTTCATTGCATCCTCAAGATAATAGACGGGATAAGTCTTGCTCGGTCCACAATCCGTTAATTCCTGGATCATTTAATCAACCTCCCCCGTTATTAAATCGCTGAATCGATAGCACTCGATGCTGCTTCCATACAAAATATCACCCTAGCGACAGTCTGTTATCAGCTATCGCTAGGGTGATATGAATTTACTGATGTATTTATCAGACAGGAATGCTTCCTAGAGACAGGCTTCGGCGATGCGTTTTTTAAGCTCGTCGATGCCGGTGCCCGTTTGGGAACTTGTAATGATCACGTTCTCGGCTGGGACGTTGAGCTGCTTTTTGATGGCTGCAGCCTGGCGGGCCTGCTGGGTGCGGCTGAGCTTGTCGGCCTTGGTGAGGCAGACGATAAAGTTGAACTCGTTACCTTGCAGGTAGTCGATCATGTCGTGGTCGAGCTTGCTGGGGTCGTGGCGAATGTCCACCAGCGACACCACGAGATTAAAGCTTCGCTCGGAGTCAAAGAAGTCGCCGATGAGCTCGGCCCAGCGGTCGCGCTCGGCCTTGGAACGACGAGCGAAGCCGTAACCCGGCAGGTCAACGAAGTGCACGTCATCGGCCTCAAAGAAGTTGATATTGCTCGTCTTGCCCGGCGTGCTCGAGACCTTGACCAGGTTCTTGCGGCCAAAAAGCTTGTTCATAATCGACGACTTGCCCACGTTAGAGCGACCGACAAAGCTCACCTCGGGGCAGGTGGACTCGGGAATCTGCGAAACCTTGCCGTAGCTTGCGACAAACTTGGCAAGCTGATAGTTAATGGAATCGGCCATGGACACTCCTTGGTCGTAGGTGCTTACAACAAAACTGCGCTACTGCGCAGCGGCAATGCGGCGGACAATATCGAGCGTGATGCCGCTCGCGGTGCGGGCATACTCAAACAGATCGAACTCGTGGTCGCAAAACGCATCGTATGCCTCGTCACAATTATCGCTGATAGCACGGAGCACAAGGCAATCAACACCATTCTTCGTTGCGACGTGGGCAATTGCCGCGCCCTCCATACCAACGCAATCGGCATGCGTCGCTTCAATCGCGGCATCGCGCATGGCACCGTCCGCCACAAAGCGGTTGCCCGTGGCAATGGTGCCGATCAGGAACTGCTTGGAGCCTTCGTTCGAGGTGGCCACATTTGTCGAAGCATCGACAAACCCATGCTCAGCCAACACATCGGCGGCAATGTCGACCAACGCCGGTGTCGAGGCGAACTCCTCGAGCCCCGGTGCCGACTCGGCGATAAGCGCGGTATCGGTATCCAGATAGCGTAGGCGTTTGCCAATGACCACGTCGTCGATATGGAGCTTGGGGTTCAAACCGCCCGCAATGCCCGAAAACACAACAGCCTGCGGAGCATACTTGCTAATGAGGTGCTGTGTTGCAGCGGCGGCGTTCACCGTGCCCATGCCCGCCGTTGTGGCGACAACTGTCAGACCGTCGAGCTCACCGCTCACAACGGTCAAGCCTGCCTCCCGCGCCTCGCAAACGTCGCTCAGCTCTTCCTTAATCTGCATGATCTCTTTTTCGAGCGCACCGATAATCGCGATGGTAGCCATACCATTCCCCAAACCTATACGAAATTCTCAACCACGGTATGGTACCAGCATTTTGTTTGACCTCGCCAAACGAACACGCTAAGCCAGTGCAGCTCGCGTATCAAACAGCGCCTTTGCAATCGCGGCCGTAACCTCGCTCGAGCGGTCGCTCCACGGCATC
Organism: uncultured Collinsella sp.; assembly: GCA_902463875.1. Classification (GTDB taxonomy): domain Bacteria; phylum Actinomycetota; class Coriobacteriia; order Coriobacteriales; family Coriobacteriaceae; genus Collinsella. Next base: position 2,150 of record CABQHR010000105.1, on the reverse strand, counting down.
GATGTCATGACGCTCATGACATAGGTACGGCCATCGATGTCGATAGCAGGCATTTCTTTCCGAAGATATTCTGTCACGTTTAAGGTGTCTCTAAACAATAAACAGGTGTTTCTATGCAAAAACACCGATTCCGTTGCGCATCTTTGCCCAAAACGCAGTTGCAGTGAAATAGTTCCTGCTTGGGCGGCATAAGCCGAAAAACAAGAACTATTCCACCGCAACTTGACGGGGCTCCTTAGCAATCAACTAGGTGCCCGGGGGCACTCAATTAAGTCTGTCCCCAATGAGTGCCGCTAGCCGATGGCGTTTTTGAGCTCGGCGCGGCGTTTTTTCATGCCGGTCATGACGGCATTGCGCAGCTCGGGCATGCGCGCGGTATCCATCTGGGGCACGCCCTCAAGCTTATAGGGAATACCCAGTTGCTCGTACTTGACGACACCCATCGTGTGATACGGCAGCATTTCCAGGCCCACCACGTTGTGCCATGGAGCGATCAGGCGACCGAGCTTCTCGCATTCCTCCGCCGTATCGGTGATACCCGGCACCACCACGTGGCGAATAACAACCTTAATCTTGCGACGGGCAAGCTCATCGCCAAACGCCAGGATGCGCGCAGGATCGCAACCGGTCAGCTTTTTATGCTCAACCGGATCGGCATGCTTGATGTCGAGCAGCACCATATCGGTCTCGTTGAGAACAGCTTCGAACTTCTCGGGGTGGTTGGGGTCAAACGCATATCCGCAGCTGTCAAGGCAGGTATGCACGCGGCCATCGGGGTTGTTGTGCATTGCACGGAACAGGTCGGCCAAAAACTCGGGCTGCAGGAGCGGTTCGCCGCCCGAAACCGTAATGCCGCCGCTGCGGTAAAACTCATGGTTACTCTGGAACTCGTCCATAAGGTGCTCGACGGTCACCATGGTGCCGCCTTTAACCGACCAGGTATCGGGGTTGTGGCAATACGCACAACGCATGGGGCAGCCCTGGACAAACACCACAAAGCGGATGCCGGGTCCATCGACCGTTCCCATCGTCTCAATCGAATGTACGCGGCCCAGGGTAAACGCAGAGTCCTCGGGACGAGCGTCCACACCCTCAAGCGTCATCTCAGCCATTCCCGCAACCTTGCCTCTCTTTGGTTTTTGTCAATTAAAATGCCAGAGCCATTCTAGCCCATACGCCTGATGGCGAAACGGTTTAGCGGTCAATTTGATCGTCCTATTTGACTCCACGCAATAGCAGCGGGAAGGTTGTCACAACCCGCTCGCCGCCGAAGCAATAGAAATCGATAGACGCCAGGCCCTACGCCTTAAGCGTAAGCACCGCGCCAAAGGCGGTCGGGCCGCAGTGGCTCGAGATGACGCCGCCGACCTGAGTCCAGGTAACGTCCTTAAAGCCCAGGTCGTGCGCATAGACTTCCATATCGTCGCGCAGCTCCTCGGAAAGGCCCACCGAATACGCCAAGCCAATGTGCGAATAGTCGATCTCGCCCTTCTCAACCATGTGATCGATAAAGGCGCGGGCGCACTTGAGCATAGAGCCGCGGAACTTCTTGGTGGCCACGAACTTGCCACCCGTCACCTCAATGCAGGGCTTAATCTTGAGCAGATGGGCGCCTAAGAACGCGACGTTGGACAAGCGACCGCCCGCCTTAAGGAAGGCAAGGTCGGTAGGAACAAAGCCCAGCAGCACGCGGTCCATGACGGAATTGGTGAAGGCGAAAATCTCGTCGACGGTGGCATCGGGGTGAGCCTCGATGTATTTGGCGGTCTCGACGACAACAAGCGACTGGCCCACCGAGACAAAGCGCGTGTCCATGGAGAACACGTAGTCGCGCCCCGCAGCCGCAATCTTCGAGGACTGATGCGAGCAGGTCGTTACCTCGGAATATGCAAGATGCAAAATGGTCGCGTCGGGCTGCTCGGCGTGAATGCGGTCGTACACATGCGCAAAATCCGCCGGCGAGCAACCGCTGGTCTTGGGCATCACGCCAAACTCGTTGCAGCGCGAGTAAATCTCAAGCGGGTCGATCGATCCGTCTTCGACGGTCTCGTCACCAATCGTGACATGCATGGGCACGCGCACGATGCCATAGCGCTCGCAGAGCTCCGGCGTCACATCCGAACCAGACTCAACCACGATTACGTACTTGC
>CABQHR010000104.1 GCA_902463875.1 uncultured Collinsella sp. | reverse complement strand
CCAAGACGATCAACGCCCGCCTGGTCTAATTCCACGGTACGCGAATAACATCGCCCCCTGTAACAAAGGCGAGGACTCCCCACGAGCCCTCGCCTTTTTTCATTCCCCTTCTTCTAACTTGCGGTGAAATAAGGACTGTTTAAATGTTTCAACCCTAAAATCAGTCCATATTTCACCGCAACTTAGAAGAAGGGGATAGCGCGGCCCGTCTATCGGATCGTCCGTGCGGACAAATATTCAGCCAGAATTCCGTTCGCACGATATTTCTTGGACCAACCGAGTTCCCGCAGCTCGCTCGCCCCGGACCCCGCGCGCGGGGGCCATGAGATTTATCGCGAGTTCCGCACGAGCCGAAGAGCACTTAATGTGCTCTTCGTGCGAGCAGGACTGTAGAGCAGGAAATCTCATGGGTCCGCGTGCGGGGTCCGGGGCGAGCGAGCGGACAGCGAACGACATCTGTCCAACAATTCGTGCGAAACACAATGAAAAACCGTTTGATGTGAGTTAATATAAACAACGTCGTGAATCTGACTCCTGCCACATGCATGACAGGGGTTAAACACAAAAAAGGAGTCAATTATGGTTTCTGAGAAGGCTACCCTCGTTAATCCTCAGGGTCTGCACATGCGTCCGGCTGGTCTGTTCGCCTCCACCATGGGCAAGTACGCCTGTGACGTGACGGTCGTCACCCCCGAGAAGGAGGTCAACGGCAAGTCCCCGATGGCCCTCATGGCTGCTGGTATCCCCTGCGGCACCGAGGTCGAGGTCAAGTGCGACGGCGCCGACGAGGCCGAGGCTCTGGCTGCTGCCATCGAGCTCATCAAGAGCGGTCTTGGCGAGTAGAACTCAAACGGGTCGCATGTTGAACAACTAAGTTCATATTTGGGGGCGCAGTGACCTGTCTTAAGGTAGCTGCGCTCTTTTGTCATGGATATGGCAAAACGCTTTATCACATGACACGGAGAGAGGAATGGGAATGTATCAGGGAGTCAACGCTTCCGAGGGCATCGGTATCGGCACCGTCATGGTCGCCGTCGATCCCGACTTGACGTTTGAGCCGCACGAGGTTGCTGATTCGGCAGCAGAGAAGGAGCGCTATCAGACCGCTCTTTCGGTCTTCTGCGAGAAGACCCAGGCTCAGGCCGACCACATGAAGGAGACGGTGGGCGAGGCCGAGGCCGAGATCATGAGCGGACACATTGTCCTGGCTCAGGATCCGGGCATGACCGACGCCATCAACGCCGCCATTGACGGCGGCACCTGCGCCGAGCAGGCACTCATGGACACCTCGACCATGTTCGAGAACATGTTCCTGTCCATGGACGACGAGATGTTCCGTCTGCGCGCGGCCGACATCGCCGACATCCGCACCGGTATTCTGGCCGAGCTGCTGGGCAAGGAGGTCGTCGACCTCTCCGTCCTGCCCGAGAACACCGTCGTTGTCGTGCACGACCTTACGCCGTCCATGACCGCCACGATCGATAAGGCCCACGTTGCCGGTATCGTCACCGAGACCGGTGGCCGCACGTCGCACTCCGCAATCATCGCGCGCGCCCTCGAGATTCCGGCCGTCCTTTCGGTTGCCAACAGCTGCACCGCACTGCGCAACGGCATGACCGTCGTCGTCGACGGTGGCAAGGGTGTTGTCGAGGCCGATCCCGACGAGGAGACGCTCGCTGCCTACACCGCCAAGGCCGAGGCCTTCGCTGCCGAGAAGGCAGCCCTCGAGGCCTTCCGCGGCAAGCCGTCCGTGACTGCCGACGGCATCAAGAAGATCATCGCCTGCAACATCGGTAACCCCGATGACGTGCCCAACGCGCTCGATCACGATGCCGAGGCTATTGGCCTGTTCCGCTCCGAGTTCCTGTTTATGGACTCCGCTGAGCTTCCTTCCGAGGAAGAGCAGTTCAACGCTTACCGCAAGGTCGCCAGTGCGCTCAAGGGCGCTCCGGTCATCATCCGTACGCTCGACGTGGGCGGCGACAAGGAGATCCCGTACCTGCACATGGTCAAGGAAGACAACCCCTTCATGGGCTTCCGTGCCGTGCGTTACTGCCTGGCCAACCCCGATCAGTACAAGGTCCAGCTCCGCGCCCTGCTGCGCGCCAGCGCCTTCGGTGACGTCAAGATCATGATCCCGCTCGTCACCTGCGTCGAGGAAGTCTTGGCTGTCAAGGAGCTCGTCGAGCAGTGCAAGGCCGAGCTGACCGAAGAGGGTCGCAAGTTCAACGAGAACATCGAGGTCGGCATCATGGTCGAGACGCCTGCCGCCTCGCTACTCGCTGACCGCCTGGCCGAGGTCGCCGACTTCTTCTCCATCGGCACCAACGACCTGATCGGCTACACCATGTGCGCCGACCGTGGCAACGACACCATCTCCAACCTGTACCAGGTTTACTATCCCGCCGTGCTCCGCTCGCTCAAGAACATCATCGAGAGCGGCGTGAAGGCCGGCATCATGGTCGGTATGTGCGGCGAGGCCGCTGCCGATCCGTTGCTCGAGCCGCTGCTGATCAGCTGGGGCCTGGAGGAGTTCTCGATGAGCGCTCCGTCCATCCTGCGCGCCCGCAAGACCATCAGCCAGTGGACCAAGGCCGAGTGCGACGAGCTCGCCGAGAAGGCGCTCGCTTGCAACACCGCTGCCGAGGTCAAGGCACTGCTCGAGTCCGCAGCTCGCTAATTTGGTATCAGAGGTAACCGCGTGGTTGGAATGGGCCGGCCACGCGGCCCTCACATATACAGGGGGTACTGTAAATGTTCTACACGCTAACCGCTAACCCGGCTGTCGACATGACGGTTTCGAGCTCTCCGCTCGAGCCCGACGAGAACGTCCGCACCGGCTCGGCCAGCTACACGGCTAACGGCAAGGGCCTCGACGTGTCCTTCGCCTTTAAGAAGATGGGCGTCGACACCGTCGCGCTCGGTTTCTTCGCCGGCTTCACGGGCAAGTTCATCGTCGAGGAGGTCATGAACCTGGGTTGCCTCTGCCGCCCGGTCTGGACCGACGGTATCACGCGCATCAACACCTACGTCAACGATGGCCAGCACGAGTACGGCATCCTGAACCCCGGTGCTCCGATCACGCCGCAGCATCAGGAGGAGCTCTACAACATCCTGGACACCGCGGGCGACCTTGAGTGCCTGATCGTCTCCGGCTCCGTGCCTCCCAAAGCTACGCCCGACTTCCTGGCTCAGGTCATGGAGCACGCTCAGGCCCGTGGCGCCGACGTCGTCCTGGACCTGTCCTCCGACAAGCTCAAGGAGCTCGCTCACAAGAAGCCGCTGCTCATCAAGCCGAACCATCACGAGATGAAGGCCATCTTCGGCGTGCCGGTCGACACCGACGACGAGGTCCGCGTTGCCATGAAGCTGGCTCACGAGGCCGGCGTCCAGAACGTGCTGCTCACCCGTGGTAGCCGCGGTGACGCCTACTTCTCCAACGGCGAGGACATCTGGTATGCCAAGCGTGAGTTCAACATCAAGCTGGTCTCTTCCGTCTGCGCCGGCGACTGCACCCTCGCTGCGTTCCTGCACAAGTGGTACAGGGATCGCGACAACGTCGAGGAGGCCATGAAGCTCGCTATGGCCACCGGCGCCAACGTTGCCGAGTCTGTCGGCATTGGCGACTTCGGTCACGTTGACGAGTACAGCAAGCGTGTTGCTGTTCGCAAGCTCGATCGTCAGTAATCGAAACGCGACATATTCGCGCGCATGCGGCGTCCCGGTTTCGGCCGGGGCGCCTTTTTTGTTCTGCCATGGGGGAGACATGTTCTGCCGTACTTCATCGCTTCCACACCGTTTACCGAGTTGTCCTAGCCTTTTACCGATGTGTGGAATATACTTTCATTAACACGTTGCTTCGTGAAAGGAACATTCATGATTTACACGCTTACTGCAAATCCCGCTATTGACTACAACATCTCCTGCGATGGCCTGTCCGCCAACACCGTTACCCGCACCCGTAACGCTGTCTACACCCCCAACGGCAAGGGTCTCAACGTTTCGTTTACGCTCGACCACTACGGCGTCGACACCACGATCCTGGGCTTCTTCGCCGGCTTCTCGGGTGAGTATATCGTTAAGGGCGCCGAGGCCCTGGGCGTGCCCGTCAAGCCCGTGTGGACTGACGGCATCACGCGTGTCAACGTGTTCCTCAACGCCGGTCCCGACACCGAGTACAACATGGTCAACGCCGGTGCCGCCATCAACGAAGCCAACGAGCAGGAGATGTTTGAGCTTATCGATTCGCTCGATGACATGACCTGCCTGGTTATCAGCGGCTCGCTGCCCCCCAACACCTCCGAGGGCTTCCTGGCCGAGGTCCTGCGTCGCGTGAAGGCGAAGGGCGCCGAGTTCGTGCTCGATATCTCGAGCCATCAGTTGGCCGACCTCATTGCCATGGAGCCGTTGCTCATTAAGCCCAACGACGACGAGCTGCTCGACATCTTTGGCATTAAGGTGAGCGGCGGCGACGATGAGTCCGTCAAGGCTGCCATGGCCGAGCTGCATGCCAAGGGCGCCAAGAACGTGTTGCTGACCCTCGGCGGTGCTGGTGCATACTTTTCCAACGGGGAGCACATCTGGTTTGCCAACCGCACCTTCGACGTCAAGCTGCTGTCGACGGTCTGCGCCGGCGATTCCTCGCTGGCCGCCTTCCTGTCCGTGTGGCACGACGCTCCCGAGCGCGTCGAGGACGCCCTGCGCCTCTCGATGGCCACCGGCGCCAACGTGGTCGAGTGCCCGGGCCTGGGCGACTTTGCAAAGGTCGATGAGTATCAGAAGGGTATCGCCATTCGTCAGGTCTGCTAGCGTGGCGTACGGGCCTTGGTTTCGTGCTTTGTTGAGCACCCGTCTCGGATTATCGAGGCGGGTGCTTTTTCATTTCGGTGGCAGAGGTCTTGGGATTCAATCTTGCTTGAAGCGCGTTCGCGTGTGCGCTCGCTCTCGTTTCTTGCTAGACTTCTTGGAAACCATCAATCGATATGCCCGCAATTGCAGGAGGCCACAGGAATGTGCAATGTTTCGCTCAACGCCACGCAGCCGTCAGCCGCCTCTCTGCGTGTGTTGCGAGCCCTCGAGGATGCTGGTCTTGAGGTCTGGTACGTGGGCGGTTGGGTACGTGACGCCCTGATGGGACGTCCCAGCCACGATGTCGACATGTGCTGCAGCGGCCTGTGGCAGGAGTCCAAGGCGGCACTCGAGGCCGCCGGTATTGCCGTAGCTGAGTCGGGCATTAAATTTGGCGGCATTACGGCTATTTGCGATGGCGAGCGCATTGAGGTCACCACCTATCGCCTGGACGGCTTCTATACCGACGGTCGTCATCCTCAGAGTGTGGAGCGCGCCGCTTCGCTTGAGGACGATCTGGCGCGCCGCGACTTTACCGTCAATGCCATGGCCTGGCATCCCGAGCGCGGCCTTGTCGACCGCTACGATGGCCAGGGCGACCTAGACCGCAAGCTGATTCGCGCCGTCGGTGATCCTAAGCGCCGCTTTAACGAGGATGCCCTGCGCATGTTGCGCGCGGTGCGCTTTGCCTGCCGCCTAGACTTTGTGATTGAGCCCGAGACCAAGCGTGCCCTTGCCGAGTGCGCGCCGCTGCTCGATGCCGTGGCGCGCGAACGCGTGGGTATTGAGCTTGAGGGCATCCTTTCGACCGGCCACGGGGGAGACGCCATGCTGCGCTACCCCGAGCTTGTTTGCGCCGCCGTGCCCGAGCTCGCGTCCGCTCGCGGGTTTGATCAACGCAGCGTCTATCATGCGTTTAACGTCTACGAGCATATCGCCCGCGTGCTGACGGTGGCAGGGGAGCTGGCGCTGTGCGACGGCGTCGCGCCCTCGTCGAGCCTTATGTGGGCGGCGTTTTTGCACGACGTTTCCAAACCCGAGTGCTTTACGGTCGATCACGACGGCAGCGGCCACTTCTACGGTCATCCCGAGCTCGGCGCCAAGAAGGCGCGTGTCATCATGGATCGCCTGGCGCTCTCGCACGATTTGGTGCGCGATGTGTGCCTACTGATCAAATACCATGACAAGCCGCTGCGCCCCGAGCGCTCCTGCCTGCTCAATATGATGCGCGCGCTTTCGGGTGAGGGCGTCGACATGGCCCGCCTGATTGACGAGCTTATGGACCTTAAGCGTGCCGATACGCTGGGCAAGGCGCCATCATGCTTCTATTACGTCGAGACGATTGAGGAGATGCGCGCGCTGGCGCACGAGCTGCTGGAGGCGGGGGAACCCTATACACTCAAGATGCTTGCCATCAATGGTGGCGACCTGATCCGCGCCGGCGTCAAGCCGGGGTCGGAGCTGGGACAGCTTCTCAACGCCGCCCTCGACGCCGTGATCGAGGACAACATCCCCAACAACCGCGAAGCCCTCCTGGCTCATCTCAACTTGAACTAGCTAACCAGTTGACCTGCGCGTTCCATAACCTGCCGACAATTTTTTCGGCAATTTGGAATTTCTTCTTGCGCTGATGTTTTTTGTCCCGTAATATATTTTCTCGCAGCACGGCAGTGCAGATGTCATGTGGCCCGTTCGTCTAGCGGTTTAGGACGCCGCCCTCTCAAGGCGGAGATCACCAGTTCGAATCTGGTACGGGCTACCAC
>CABQHR010000103.1 GCA_902463875.1 uncultured Collinsella sp. | reverse complement strand
TCATCGGTGCCGGTTCCGCCGAGGGCTCCATCGACGCGAGCTCCATGCTCAAGCCGGTGCTCGCGCGCGGCGCCTTCCAGATTATCGGTGCCACCACGGCCGAGGAGTTCCGCAAGTACCTCACCAAGGACCCGGCCTTCGAGCGCCGCTTCCAGACCATCGATGTCGAGGAGCCGAGCGTCGAGGACACGGTCAAGATCCTGACCGCGCTCAAGCCGCGCTACGAGGAGCACCACCATGTGCGCTATACGCAGGGTGCCATCGAGGCCGCCGCGAACCTCTCCAACCGCTACATTCAGGATCGCTTCCTGCCCGATAAGGCCATCGACCTCATCGACGAGGCCGGTGCCCGCGCCCGCATTGCTGCGAATCGCGCACCTGAGCCCGTGCGCGAGGCCGAGCATCGCGTGGAGGAGCTCAAGGCCGCCGCGCAGGAGGCCACCGAGAGCGACGACATGAACAAGGCCGCCGAGATCACCGAGCAGCAGAAGGCTGCCGAGATTGAACTCGCCGAGGCCAAGGCTGCCTGGACCGCCGAGCTTGACGCCAGCCCGCTCACCATCGATGTGAGTCAGATCGCCGATATCGTGTCCGTGACTTCGGGCGTGCCGGTGTCCTCGCTTACCGAGAGCGAGAGCCGTCGCCTGCTGCAGGCCGAAAGCGTGCTCAAGACGCGCATCATCGGTCAGGATGAGGCTGTCGAGGCAGTTGCCAAGGCCGTGCGCCGCAGCCGCTCGCCGCTCAAGGATCCGCGTCGCCCCGGCGGCAGCTTTATCTTCCTGGGTCCCACCGGCACGGGCAAGACCGAGCTCGCCAAGACGCTCGCCGAGTACCTCTTTGGCAGCAAGGACGCGCTCATCAGCTTCGACATGTCCGAGTTCGGTAGCGAGTTCGAGGTCTCCAAGCTCATCGGTAGCCCTCCGGGTTACGTTGGTCACGACGAGGGCGGTCAGCTCACTAAGGCCGTTCGTCGCCACCCGTACTCGGTCGTGCTGTTCGACGAAATCGAGAAGGCGCACCCCGATATCTTCAACATCCTGCTGCAGGTGCTGGAGGAGGGTCGTCTGACCGATAGCCAGGGCAAGACGGTCGACTTCCGCAACACCGTGATCATCATGACGTCCAACGTGGGCGCCCGCGAGATTGCGCAGGATGCAAGCGTTGGCTTTGGCACCACCGGCGAGCAGGGCCTCACCTCGAGTGAGATCCGCGGCCGCGCGATGGGCGAGCTCAAGCGCCTGTTCCGTCCCGAGCTGCTCAACCGCATCGACGACATCGTGGTGTTCCAGAAGCTTTCGGGCGAGAACCTGACCAAGATTGCGCACCTGCTGGTGGACGACCTGCGTCAGCGTTTGATTGCCAACGGCATGAATATCAAGCTCACCGATGCGGCCTATGACAAGATCGTGGCCGAGGGCACCGACCTCACCAACGGCGCACGTCCGCTGCGCCGTGCCATTCAAAAGCTCATCGAGGATCCGCTGTCCGAGGAGCTTCTGGCCGGCGAGTGGAGCGAGGGCGATACCGTCCTGTGCGACGTGGCCGATGGCAAGTTTGTCTTTAGCCACGGCACGGGCGAGATCCCGGCACCGCGTCCGGCAGGTACGCTCGGTGGCGATACCGCCCCGGCGGCACCGCACACTGGCAACGCCGCGCCCGTGAGCAGTGGCGTGAGCTCGGGCCCCGGCGGCATGATGCAAGCCGGCTCCGGCGCGCTGTAGGGATTGAATATAACCTTGCATGATGGGGGGCGTTCCCGATGAGGGGCGCCCTTTTCTTGTGGAGAAGAGTTTCCAGTAACGATAAAATAATTGAAAAAGTACTGCTGGATGGCAAAAGGAGTTACTATGGCGAATAGCGCTCAAAGAATTGAGATGTCGTTCGATAACATGAGAAAAATCGGAATGGTTCTTTGTGCCGTGTTGGTACTTATTGCCATCGCTACTATCGCCGTCTTTGGTTCGGCATTTGTTGTTGCATGCCAAAGTATTTTGAATGGCGCAGTGGTAATCGAAGGGGTCGTTGAGCTTGGTGAGGGCGGCAGCATCGCGCTCCCAAACTTGGCGCTATGGGCGGTTTTGCTCCTTGCAGGGGAGTTTACATTGTTAAGCATCAGCTTCGATGTCGCCCGTCGTCAATCGCCTTTTACTATTCGACATGCACGGATGATTGGCGTTATTGCTTGCCTATTTGCAATCAATGTCGTGATGGGCTCTCTACAGATTGGCAGCGATTTAAAAGTAATGATGGGCAATTGTATGTTGAGCTGTCGTATGAATTCCGCTCTCCTTCAGATTGGTGACTCAGGCATCACGTTGGATGTGGGGTCTATCATTGCAATGATGGTCGCTTTCGCTTTGTCGATCTTCTGGCGCTATGGGGCGCTTTTGCAGTCCCAGTCCGATGATTTGGTCTAGGTGATTGACCATGGATTATCTCATTATTGAGGTTGAGACGCTTTTGCTTAAGACCGGGAAAACAAATGCCGATCTAATAAGAGCGACTGGGCATACGCCAGCCAACATTTCTAAAATCCGTAATGCAAAAATTAAGGCTATACGCTTGAAGACATTGCTCGATATCTGTGTTGAGTTGGATTGTCAGCCGGGAGATTTGATCCGTCGTGTGAGTGAAATAGAACTTGAGGAACTTACCATCGCGCGTGCGCGGAATAAGATTTTGCAAAGACGCAATCCCGACCCCTCCGAGATATTGCCCACAGAGGTTTACGTAGTAGATCTTTCTAGGGAATAACAAAACAGATTAAGAAGACAAGAATACAAACACGTATACATGCAAGGCTCCTACCGCAAACGATCGGCAGGAGCCTTAATTTATTTGAAAATAGTTCTTGAAATCATTAGATTATCGAATTACGATAATATCGTATTAAAACAGACGATAAATCGAAAGGAGGTAATTATGAACTGAGTAATCGATCCGTGTTGCAACGTGCAGGGTGGCGGTGGTGGCTGCCGCAATTACCACCCGTGTTCGCGCTGTAGCTGTTTTGGCATATATGTTCATTTCTAGGAACGCGAACGTTAATGCTGGTTAAGACAGCAGAGGGTAAGCAGCGTGGTCGATAACTGCCATCCGTCGGCCGCGCTGCCTTTTTTAATGAGGTTCATGAGACATGGGTAATGCGATTTCAATCAAGGATCTATCAAGGCGCTACGGAAAAAACTGGGCGTTGTCTGATGTTTCATTTGATATAGATGAGGGCGAAGTGTGCGCTCTCGTTGGGGAGAACGGCGCGGGGAAGAGTACGTTGATTGATATTCTTCTTGGCTTGCTTAAAGCAACGAAAGGTTCAATCAGTTTTTTCGGCGAGTCTGGGAGAACAGGCCTGGCAAGAGCACGCAGAAATATCGGATTCGTCCCCGACGGCTGTGGGGCATTCTTGAACTTAACCGGTCGAGAAAACTTGATCTCACGCTGTATCGAGTGGGGGCTGCCGAAAAGTGAAGTTAATCGAGTGCTCGCTGCCGTTGGTCTAGAAAATGCGGCGGATGCATCGGTAAAACAATACTCGCTCGGCATGAAGCGTCGCCTGGATATCGGAACGGCTCTTCTGGGCAACCCGCAACTACTCATCATGGATGAACCCATAAACGGGCTCGATCCAGTGGGTGTGATTGAGGTGCGTGATCTCCTGCTGTCGTTGAAGGACAGGCGGGATAAAACGGTGCTCATTTCAAGCCATAACCTAGATGAATTGGAGAAAGTCGCGACATCTTTCGCTTTTCTCCATCAAGGCAGACTTCTCGTTAAGGAAGAGAATTCCTATAAAGACAGAAGTCTGGAAAAGCGGTTTTTGGATTTGATCGGGGAGGCAGATAATGCAACTTCTGCGACTGATTAGATGCGAAGCCCGTCGGTTGCTCAGAAATCCAGCCTATTTCGTGTTGTTGATCTGGGGGATTTGGATTGTTAAAGATGTCTGTAATCCAAATATGTATGGGACCTATGGAACATCTGATTTAGGGGGAGTCGGCAAACAGATCGGTTTCTTTGCGAACATCCTCGACAAGACTGACCCGGCTGGTTCGGCGGTTCGGACGGCACTATTCATGACCTACGAGTGGTTTTTCGTTCTGGTCGGATGCATTGTTATTTCCTGTGCGATGGATTATCAAAGCAGGTCTTCTGAAGTGACGTATGCAAAGGGTACGGGTATAGCAAAGGCCGTTGTCGCAAAGTGGCTTGTTCTGACGATTGCAACTTCAATAGCGTTCAACCTGTTTTCGGGATTTACTCTCTTCAAATCTCCGCTTGGCTGCTATGTGGATGGGCGGGTGTTTCTTGATAGATACCTGCCCGTGTTGCTTTTGATTGATGCTATTTTGGCTGCATTAGTAGCTCAGTCGATGGCAGTTTTCTATTTACTTAGAAATGCACCGCTTAGCATTATGTTGGTGTTGGTCGGGACGCTGCTCGCCTCCGATGAATATACGCTGGTGGTCTTTTCCAATCACGCATCGACGCAAATTCCCTGGTGGCTCTCGGTCGGACCATACTTACGCCATCTTGGAAATCTGTGCTTTCAAGGCCTAGCCATTAATCAGATCATTCTTTTCTCTGTTATTTGCACCGTTGTTTCGTTGCAGCTCGGGGTCATGGGAATCAAAGCGAGGAGGGGGTAGAAATGCGCTGCGAAGATATGATTAAGGCTGAAGCCTATCGAGTTATGAAGAGCAAAGCGCCTCTTCTGCTGATTGCGGCAGGTTTCGTGCTCGCATTGCTTTATTCTGTGTCTTATGAACCATGGAGAGCCTACGGAACGAGCGATTGGCTTGGAGACGGTGTTATGGGCTTCTTTCCAAACCCACAATATGGTTTTGGGGGAATTCCGGGAGACCTCGTTAAAGATGGAGCTCGCTACCTTTCCACTGTGGCACCGCTTGCCCATTCTCTGTTCTTTCCTATTGTTGCTGTTCTCGTCATCGGCTATGCGTTTCGAACTCCGATAACGGGATCTCAATGGCTTGTTTCCTATGCAAGGGGAATGAAAACAGTACAGTTGTTGGTTGCAAGGACTCTTGTCTCGATTGTCACGCTTGTCGGTGGTTTTGTCCTCTTTTCGATACTCGTTGGTGCGGTCCAAAGCGCGAGCGGCATAGGAATGGCGATGGATATGATCGGAGAGTTTCTTCTTCGGCTGTCTCTTGCTGCCTTGATTTGCACAACGTTATGCCTGCTGCTCGTCCTGGCCATCTCGCTCTTTGGAAATGGCGCGTTTGTTCTATCGTTCATCATCCTGCTGCTTTATTTGGGGTACGGGAATCCAAATATGCCACTGCACTTGACATGGCTGGCGACCCTTGCGTCCCCGCGACCAATTCAATTCATCGTGCCGGGGACGTTGCTATTTGTAGCGCTGGCAACAGTCGTTCCCATTGTCATCCTCGGACTTTGTTGGGCTATCAAGGGCGCTATCAGAAAACGGAGCACATAAATGAAAGAGTGCTAACGGCTTCGCCTGTTTTCAAAGGTTATATATTGGTATTTCCGCTCATTCAGCAGATATGTGACTAATCCCACAACGGCAAAACCGGTCCAATAAGTGCTTCTGTGTCGAGACATCCGGTTGCTTGACAACTTGCTATACTTATCCAAGAGATTTGTATAGCAAACAGGGAGGCAGGGTTATGGCGACGACGTTGTTCGACAGGCATTCCGCCCAGATGAATGTGCGCATGGATCGTCAGCTCAAGGAGGCGGGAGATGCGGTGCTGGCCCATATCGGCATGACGCCGTCGCAGGCTGTTCGGGCGCTTTGGGAATATCTGGTCATCAACGAACGCATGCCTTCAAAGGAGGGGAGCGCAGAGATTCTCTCCGACGAGGCGAACCAGCGATTCATGGAGTCAAGAGCAGCACAGGGTAGTCATATCATTCGCGATTCGTGCCTCAAATACGGCATCCCCATCCCTGAGTTCTCGGGTGACTACGACGACCTCTATGAGGAGGCCATGGCCCATCACTATCCCGAGTGGGTGGAGCTATGAGTGCGGGCGGAATCCTCAAGTTGCTCATCGATACCAATGTATGGATGGATTATTTTTCTGGTAGGTCTGACCGTACGGCAAACGTCGTCCATCTGATCGAGATTGCCGACGCTTCGGAGCTGATTGCCCTGTTTGCCTCGTCGCTTTCGGTCAAAAATGTCTCGTATCTTGTCTCAGCGGCAATCAAGAAGGAGTGCCGAAGGAAGAATGGCTCGCTGAGCGATAGCGCCATTGCGGCGGCGGACGAAACGGCCTGGGCATGCGTTCGGCAGATGCGCGAGCTCGCCCTTATCGCGCCGGTGGGAGCAGACGAGGTCTTCGATTCGTTTGTGTTCAAGCATCATCACAACGATTTCGAGGATGACCTTATGTTGGGCGTCGCCAATCGTATCGATGCCGATTACGTGGTGACCGAGGACAAAAATCTCATTAAACATACCAATGGTGTATGCATTAACGTTGAACAGGCGTTGAGGATGGTTGGAGGGGCCAACGATCCATCCATGCTGCCTGTCTAGCCTGCTCCATTATGGTAAAGTGCCATTTGCGCGCCGTTAGCCGATGATGCGAGAGCGCTCGGCGTTTTCGACTGGTTTATGCACGCAAAGTCTGGGAATATACAAGTCG
>CABQHR010000102.1 GCA_902463875.1 uncultured Collinsella sp. | reverse complement strand
ACCCGTAGGGAACAAAGCCGTCCTCGCCGGCATCGAGCACGGCCATGCGACGGGCGAGCTCGCGCGCAAAGCCTGCCGTATCGGCATCGCCGATCGCCAGGACAAAATCCACGCCCTCATCGGTCGCCAGGGCTACGGCCTCATCGACCAGCTCGTCCCCTCCGTCGCCCCCAACTGAGCCGCAACGAAAGAGCACACGTTCGAGCAGGGCGCGGTCGAGCGAGCCGAGCGCCGCCGAGACAAGCTCATCACGCGTGTGCTTGTCGCCTCCCAGCACGACCAGCGCCTTGGTGCCACCGTAGTGGGCGACCAATCGTCCGCACCAGCGAGCCACGTCCCCATCCGCAACCAAGCGCGTCGGCATACCAAACCCATAGTTGACCATTATCCCCACAACCCTTCCGTGCTTTATGGTGGTATCGATCGTTAGGCTCATGCTACGAAGCGAGCTTTTCCGAGCTGTTTCGCACTCTTTAGGGCTGCGTTAAAAACCGATGCGACTTTACGGAGAGCAACCAAGCAGTCAAAGCGCCAAAACCCCGGCGACAAGATGCACAAACAGGATGAGCCAGGCAAACGAAAGGCAGAAGCCGCCCAGTACATCCGAGGCATAGTGCACGCCCAGATAGATACGGCTAACGCCCACCGCAAGGATGGCGAGCGCGAGCGCAACCTCGATGGCAGCACCGAGCGGCAGCCCGCATGTGCCACACCGTACCAACCATATGCCATAACCATAAAACGCCATGGCCGCCATCGAGTGGCCCGAGGGAAAGCTGAGCCCTAGTGCCTCGACAAGCCGAAATCCCTGGGGACGAGGCCGGCGCACAAGAATCTTCAACAGCTGGTCTATTGCACTGATGGCGCCAACGTTGACGGCGGCCAAGATAACATGGACCCGACAAGGCACCCACAGCATTGACGCAACCAGCACGCCGACAATAAACGGCACCGACGCCAGATTCGATATGCCTCTCATCGCAATCGTCAGCACCGGCGATCGAAGTCTCTCGACAAACAGCAAGTAACCCAACTCGTCGATTCTTATAGCCCGTCCTTTGAGCACCTTAATCAGCAAGCAGACAAAGATCGCAAGGCACAGCACGGACAACATTAGAAGCGCAAGGTCGCCCATATCGACGGTCATCCATATCCCTTCAGCGTATTCAACACATCAAGGCTATCGGCCCACCGTAAGCGTGCCGTAAACCGACCAAAAAGGGACAGGTTTATTTTGGCAGGTCAAGCGTTTTACCGACCAAAATAAACCTGTCCCCTTTTGGTCGGTTTTGACGGTGTCCGGTCGAGCGGGTATTATCGAACAGGTATTCGATAGGAACATGTGTTTGATGGAAGGATACGGATGGAGCACGAGCAGCACACCTACATCTGCATCGACCTCAAGACGTTTTATGCCAGCGTCGAGTGCGTCGATCGTGGGCTCGACCCGCTCACCACTAACCTGGTCGTTGCCGACGAATCGCGCGGACGCACGACCATCTGTCTCGCCATCACGCAGGCCATGAAGGACCTCGGGATACATAACCGCTGCCGATTGTTCGAGATCCCCGATGGCATCGACTACATCAAGGCCGTGCCACGCATGCAGCACTACATGGAAGTGTCTGCGCAAATCTACGGCATCTATCTGGAATACGTCAGCCCGCAAGACGTTCACGTCTATTCAATTGACGAGTGCTTCATCGACGTGACGCCCTATCTGGATCTCTATCACACCGATGCGGAGGGGTTCGCCTGCATGCTTCGCGACGAAGTTCTAGGGCGCACCGGCATCACGGCGACGGTCGGCATCGGCCCCAACCTATTTCAGGCCAAGGTGGCACTCGACATCACTGCCAAGCACGTAGCCAGCCGTATCGGCGTACTCGACGACGAAACCTTCCGCAAGGAAATTTGGCCCCACCGCCCCATCACCGATATCTGGGGTATCGGCCCCGGCGTGGCAGCGCGACTCGAAAAGTACGGTGTCTACGACCTGATGGGTGTTGCCGCCCTCGACGAGAACCTGCTCTACGACGAGCTCGGCGTCAATGCCGAGTATCTCATCGACCATGCCTTTGGTCGCGAGCCGACGACCATCGCCGACATCCAAGCCTATCGTCCGCAAGCAGCCTCGACCACCACGGGACAGGTGCTCTCGAAGGGCTATGCCTACGAGCAGGCCTATACTGTCTTACGTGAAATGGTCGACGCCGCTGTACTGGACTTGGTCGATAAGCATGTGGTGTGCGATAGCATTTCACTCTTCGTAGGCTACGCGAGCGAACGCGCCGACATACGCCGACTCGACGCCAGCGGCACGGCGCAGTATATAGACGGCTGCGGACACCTGCGCTCGAGCACCTCGGGCATCGAGCCCACAGCGATCGACGGCCCCGGACTCGCGCCCCGCGCGCCCAAACCCGTCCAGCGCGATGACGAACGTCGCCGTCTGGTACGCGAAGCGCAGGCAATCGATGGCATCTTCGTGGGCGAGCACGGCGGCAAACCGCGCGGTGGCTATGCCGCGCTCTTCGCACACTCCAACGCCTCGCGCAAGCTGCCCGAGCGCACCAATTCGTTCAAGAAGATCATGGGGTATTTCAATGAGCTCTGGGCGCAAACGGTCGACCCCAAGCGACCGGTCAAGCGCATCAATCTGGGCTTTGGCAATCTGATGCCCGAAGAGTTCGCCACCATCGACCTGTTCAGCGACGTGGAAGCCGATGAGCGTGAACGCGACCTGGCGCGCGCCGTATTGGCCGTAAAAGGCAAATACGGCAAGAACGCCTTGGTCAAAGGATTGAGCTTTACTGCCGGCGCCACCGCGCGCGAACGCAACGATCAGGTTGGAGGGCATCGTGCCTAAACCCAAACAGCAGCCCATGAGGCCACCGACCGCCTTTGAGCGCTTGGCGGACCCCGAGGGAAGGCGCCGTGCCGCCGACCCCAACCTTACTGCCAACGGCGCCGTGCGCGCCAACCGCGCCGCACAGTTTATGCCCTTTGCCGCGTTGACGGGATACTACGAACTCGTACGCAAGCAAGAGATAACCGTCGAACCCAAGTGTGAACTCACAGAAGAAAAGGCCCTCGAGCTTTCGAAAAAGCTCGAGGGCCTCAAACGCGGCGACTTGCTTCGTGTCACCTATTACGATACGTACGGCTATCGTAGCCGCACCGGCATTCTCGACGAGGTACTCCCCGCTTTCAAACTGCTCAAGCTCAGAGATATTGTCATCGATTTCGACGACATCCAAGACATCGAGCTGCGCGGCCGAGCCTAGTGGCGAGAACGCTTACGCAGGGCAAAGGCAATACCAAGCACTGCGGCAGCTGCAACCAGCAATCCCAAGACCAGCGTGAGGGTCGAGTCGCCAGCGTGAGGCAGCGAGCCGTCCTTCGGAGTCTTCTTAGTGGTCGTCGTGACGGTGGTCGTGGTGCTGCTCGACTGGTCGTTACCGCCCGTCTGGCTGCCACCAGGCTGATCGCCACCACCCGGCTGCGAGGGATCCGTGGGCTCCGTCGGATCCGGAGTACCGGGTTCAACCGGATTCTCCGAATTCTCCTTGCGCTGGATCCAAACCTGGCAGCCATAGAACGGGTTGGCGGTACCAAGGCACAGACCCTGGTTGGTCACCGCAAAGGTGCGCAGGCCATGGTTATACGGATCGTTAAAGCCGTTGGTCGTCAGCGTCGTAAAGTTCACGCCGTCCTCGGTCACATACATATCAAAGCCGCGCTCGGCATCGCGCAGGTAGTACATGCACGTAAGGACGCTCTGCAACTTCTTGAGATTCTCCTCGCTCAGCAGCTTATCGAATGCATCCTGAATATCGCCCGGCAGCTCGGTGCCATAGGCATCCTCATACTGCTGCTTCAGGTTCTCATAGCTATCGAGCATATCCTGATACTGATCGGCAAAGGACTTGAAGTACGCGATCTCGCTATCGATCTTCTGGACATAAGCGGCGTCGTCCTCAAAGTCCTCGGACATCGTCGCAGCCTGATCGCAAAGATCGCCCGTGGCATCCTCCAGAGCATCGCTCAGGTCGCCAAAGCCCTCAACTACTTCAGCCTTCTCGTCATCGACCTCGACGGCCTCGTTTGAATCATCGTCCGCAAGCGTGTTTACGGGAACGATGGGGTCGTCGGGCGAATTCTTGTCGAGCAGATGATTGAGCAGGTCCTTGAGACGCTGAACCTGAGAGTCCCACTCCTCGGGCGTCATATCGATAATGTCGCCGTTCGAGAACTGGCCGATCGGCTCAAGCAGACTCGCGGTGTCAAAGGTACCGACATACAGCTTGCCGTCAAACTTCTGCATACGCCAGATGTACTGGTTCTCGTTACGGCCAAAGCCCGAAGTCAGACCGGAAATGCCACCCTCGGGGAACATGTCGGTGCGATCGCCGACGACGAGCTCCATGTTCTCGTCCTTATCCATGCGATAGATGTTGACTGACTGCTCAAGATTGGCATTCACAAACGAGCAGTCGACGCCACCCATACCGCTCTTGCCACTCTCGTCAGAATCAGACTTATTAAAGAGAATGCGCTCGAGGGCAATCTCCTCATCGTTGTACTCGCCAATGTACAGGTAGCCGTTGTAGACGATGAGGTTAGCAGCGCCAGAACGGGTACGGGCAGGATCGATGCCAAAGCAGTACTTTGCACCGTCCGTCTCCTGATCGCCTACAATGGGAGTCCACGTATAGCTGCCGTCGGCGTTCTTGTCGCCACGAACCATGGCAAATGACTGCATGGAATTATCATCGGGAGCATTCTCGGGCGTACCGGTGCAGATGGTGGCATACAGGTGATCGTTGTACGAAACCATATCCCAAATGGCGCCGCCGTAGATGCTGTCCTGATAGCGAATCGCCGGATAGTTAAACAACGTGTCCGAGTTAGCAATCTCGGTGAAGCTGCCCTGGCCCTTCGACGGGTCAGACGACGTCAGGATTGTCGACACAAAGTTACCGGCCGCGTCTTTACCCACATTGCTGATGACGAGCTGGCCATCATGAACGCACATGCCGCGGATACCGGTAGAAATGCCCTGCTTGTAGGCGGCACCGTAATCCTGCATGCTCGAAAGGCCCTGATAGACAACTTTGTACTCATCCGTCTTAGGATCGATCTCGTATACAGCAGGCAGACCGCTTTTGCCGCCATTGGTCCTGACGCTGCCGCAGAAATAGAGCTTGCCCTTATAGCTCACGGCATTGCGGAACAAGGGACCGACGCCGTTGAGCGATTCAGAGAGCAGCAGCTTGGTCTCACCGGTCTTGGTATTAATCTTGACCAAGATACCGCCGCTGTCCTTGTCGGCCGTGCCGTCCTCCTTCTGCTGTCCATAGAAGAAGGTGCCGTTAAACATGGCCTCCAGCGTCAAGCGCATGGTCTCGGCATCAAAAGAATCGCCCAGCGTGCCGTTCATGAGCGTAAGCGTGTTGCCCATCGCTGCATAGCAGGTGCCCACATAAAGCCAGTCACCATAGCTCGCAGCCGCCCAAGTGTAGCTCTGGCCGCGATCGCCTTCATTGTTGGCCGTATTACCATCGGCGCCCGGAACGGCAACGGCACCGTTACCCTGGTAGTCGACGATACCATCCGGCTGCGACGTTCCTACCGTAGGATGCGAGAGCTTCTCAAAGGAATACCCATTTCCCGCATTGTAGGTAACGGCACCCGAAGCGTCTTCGGCGTGCGCCGGCAGCGGCGATACCAAGATAGCGGCAAGCGCTGCCACCAAGCCAAGTGTTCCCACTCGTCTCATAAGGCTATAACCTCCCCTGTCCTAAAGCCCAGCTTTAGCATTCTTCATTTCTGTCCACGGTTAATTGCAATCTGAGCACAGCAATAATCAGCATATAAATATACACCTGTAATTTTTTGGACGGGTTAATAGATGCTCGATTGGTAGCGAATTCCGCGCAAACCGTCACCAAACTTCACTTTTGCCGCATCTGCGAGTTGTTTTTTTGCGAAAATTTTAGGACGTCGATGGTCCCAATGGGCAGGAGGCCGGTATCCATTGGAGAGGGCAACATCTACAATTTCATGACGTAATAGCCCGCGTCCCTCACCGCGGCCTCAAGTGCCTCGCGGTCAATCGGATGCTTGGAGCGCACACGCGCCGTGTGGTCCGCATACGTCACCGTTGCCCACACGCCGTCCAGCGCATTGAGGGCATTGGCCACGTTCTGAGCGCAACCGTCACAGCTCATGCCACCGATGAGCAGCTCATCGCTATAGGGGTAGTGGGACGGATCGGTATCCGCAACCACTACCTTCTTGGCCTTCTTGCCGTTCGCGCCATCGCTGCAACAACTCTTCCCGTGTGTCGAAGCGACAATGCGACGCAGTCCAAAAAACATGCCAACGGCAATGACGGCCAGCACGATGATATTTGCAGGGTTTAGCAAGTCTTCCATGCGCTCCCCTTTCTTCCCTGTGCTTTCTCTAGATACCCCCATGGGGTGTCCTCATCTTAACCCAAAATCATGTCCGTTCGGTCAATTAGTTTCCCTCTTCAAACTTTTTAGTTGACCAAGGCTTACTTTCGTGTATAAGTTTTCCTAGGCTAACAGTTAGATCCGCAAGGAGCGCCATGACTCGAACCATAGACATCCCAACGTTTCAGGCAGCAGTCGTGCGCAACTGCTC
>CABQHR010000101.1 GCA_902463875.1 uncultured Collinsella sp. | reverse complement strand
GAGTACACGACCTTACCGGAACCCTCGACGCACTCGCCCACGCGGAACGGCTTCTCGCCCAGCGCGACCAGGGCCTCGGTCACGGCGGCCTCGTCCTCGGGGGCGACGATCAGGCACAGGCCAACGCCCATGTTGAAGGTCTTGCATGCCTCGTTGGGCGCGAGCTCGGCCTGACGCGACACGTAGGTGATGACAGGCGGAACGTCCCAGCCCATCTCGGCGCCGTTGCGGGTGACCACGGCGTCGACGTCGTCGGCGAGCGCGCGGTTGAGGTTCTCGGTGATGCCGCCGCCGGTGATGTGGGCAATCGCGTGAACGTTGGCGCCGCCACGGAGCAGCTCCAGAATCGGCTTCACATAGATGCGCGTGGGGGCCAGCAGGGCGTCGGCCAGCGATGCGCCGCCGAGCTCCTCGAGCGGACGGCTCAGCTCCTCGGCCTTAGCGGCGGCCTCGGGCGTGCCCGGCTTGATGCCGTCGACGCCGATAACTTTGCGCACCAGCGAGTAGCCGTTGGAGTGCACGCCGGTGGAAGGCAGGCCCAGGATCACGTCGCCGGGGCGAACGTTCGCGGGGTCGAGCATCTTGGGACGGTCGACGACGCCCACGGTAAAGCCGGCGAGGTCGTAATCGGCCGGAGCCATGACGCCCGGATGCTCGGCCATCTCGCCGCCCACGAGCGCGCAGCC
Organism: uncultured Collinsella sp.; assembly: GCA_902463875.1. Taxonomy (GTDB): domain Bacteria; phylum Actinomycetota; class Coriobacteriia; order Coriobacteriales; family Coriobacteriaceae; genus Collinsella. The sequence continues at coordinate 5,998 of CABQHR010000101.1, read as the reverse complement.
CGCGAGCTTGCAGCCGTCGGCAACGCCCTTGATGATCTTTGCCATATGCTCGGCCTCGATGTGGCCAATGGCAACGTAGTCCAAGAAGAACAGCGGCTCAGCGCCCGAAGCCAAAATGTCGTTGACGCACATGGCGACCAGGTCCTGGCCCACCGTCTCGTGACGGTCCATGATCTGGGCGAGCACGAGCTTGGTGCCCACGCCGTCGGTGCCGCTAATCAGGATCGGGTCTTCCATATCCTTAAGCGCGGCGGCCGAGAACAGGCCGCCAAAGCCACCGATGCCGCCGATGACCTCGGGGCGGTTGGTGTCCTTGACCATCTGCTTAATAGCGTCGACGGCGCGGCCGCCCTCGGCGGTGTCGACGCCGGCGTCCTCGTACGTCACATGCTTGCTGTCGCTCATCTGAGCCTTCCTCTCCCACTACCGTGGCGCCGCGCGGGCGCCAAACGGTGCTCATAGTTGCGTTCATTTCGGCGCGCGTCATAACAACACGCGCCGTCATATCAACAAAACAGCAGATAAAACCTGCCAAAATAAACCTGTCCCTAAATGGCAGGTTTTAGGCCTCGCCGTGCTCCTCTTCCCAGCTGCGGTCATCGTATTTCTCGACCACGGCGTCGTCGTCAAAGTGCAGCGGCTTGTCCAGGTTGCGGGGCTTAAAGCCCTCCATAAACTTGTCGCGGCCAAAGCTCTCGGGAATCGCCACGGGATAGCGTCCGGTAAAGCACGCGTCGCAGTAGCCGCCCTTGGGCATGACCTTCAGCAGGCCCTCGACCGAAAGGAAGGCCAGCGAATCGGCACCAATGTACTCGCAAATCTCGTCGACCGTCTTGTTGGCGCTGATGAGCTGCGACTGCACGTCGGTATCGATACCGTAGAAGCACGGCCAGATGACCTCGGGCGAGTTGATGCGAATATGAATCTCCTTGGCGCCGGCGTTGCGCAGCATCTTGACGAGCTGCACCATGGTGGTGCCGCGCACAATGGAGTCGTCGATGACGACCAGGCGCTTGCCCTCGATGTTGTCACGCAGCGGGTTGAGTTTCATACGCACGCCCATGGCACGCAGCTCCTGCGTAGGCTCGATAAACGTACGACCCACGTAGCGGTTCTTGATAAGGCCCTCGCCAAAGGGAATGCCACTCTCGTGCGAATAGCCCTCCGCGGGCGGCAGGCCGGAGTCGGGCACGCCGATGACCAGGTCGGCCTCGACGGGCTCCTCATGTGCCAGCTGACGACCCATGTCATAACGGCAGGCGTAGACGCTCTTGCCGTTCATGATGGAATCGGGGCGAGCGAAGTAGACCTGCTCAAAGATGCAGTTAGCAGGCTCTTCGGCAGCAGGCACACCCTGCTCGGACACAAGGCCCTCGGCGCTGATGCGCAAAATCTCACCGGGGCGGACGTCGCGGACGTACTCGGCGCCCACAATGTCGAGCGCACAAGTCTCGGAGGCGACGACCCAGCCGCCGGCGCGGGTGACATGGGTGGTGGCGTCGACCGTCGCGGCGCCGTCCTGCGACGGCAGCTGCGAAACGGATGCGGCATCGGCCTGGTCCAGGCCCTCGTCCACCAGCTTGCCCAACACGAGCGGGCGAATGCCGTGCGGATCGCGGAAAGCGTAGAGCGCCTGCTCGTTGATGAGCGTCATGGCGTAGCCGCCGCGCACAAGCTCCATGGTCTTGCGAATGCCCTCGCGCAGATGGCCCGTACGCTGGGTAAAGTAGCCGATGAGCTTGGTCGCGACCTCGGAATCCGAGTTGGAGAGGAACGGCACGCCCAGCTCGATCAGCTGGCGGCGCAGCTCGTCGGTGTTGACGAGGGTGCCGTTGTGCGCGAGCGCGATAATGACGCTATTGATGGTAGAGAGGTGCGGCTGAGAGGCTTCCCAGCTCTTGGCGCCGGCGGTGCCGTAGCGCACGTGGCCCACGGCCAGCTGACCGGAGAGCGTCGACAGGTCGGCATTGGAGAACACGCGGTCGAGCAGGCCCAGATCCTTGCGGACCATAACCGTGCCGCCGTCACCCACGGCGATTCCCGCCGATTCCTGGCCACGGTGCTGCAGCGCACGCAGTCCAAAGTACGTCAGTCGAGCCACGTCGCGATCGGGCGCCCATACGCCGAAAATGCCACATTCCTCATGCAGCTGGTCGGAGTCCGGATCATACGTCGACATGGTGTTCACCTGTCCCGCGGCACGCTCGGCCGCGTGGATGGTTTCTTGAGACATGGCATCCCCTCAGAGCCTCGTTATTTGGCGTTACCTGCCCTATTATACGCACGGCAAGACAAGCACTCCCGCGCATGAACAGCGCTTTTTAAAAGCCCACCGAGCTTATAATCCGTTTTGCAGCCAAACATTTTATTGGGCAATCGCCTCGGGACCGACGATCCCGCATGCTTCCGTTGCGGCGCGTCTCGCCCGCCGTTAGGGCTTACATTGTTGCAATTGGGACGTTCGTCCTGTCTTTTGGCAGGTCGGCGGCGTATCCTTATAACCTACAACAAAGCGAGAAAGGTTCTGTATGGATCGAAACGAACTCGACCCCAGCGTCCCCAGCGCCACGGAGGTCAAGAAGATCCCCCTCATCATTAAGGTGTACGCCGTCCTGTGCATCCTTTCCGGCGTGGGCACGCTCCCGTCGGTCGCTGCCTTTATGTGGCAGGTCATCACGGCACTTGTTAACGGCAACGCCACCGAAAAGCTCGGCGACAACACGCTCGTCGCAGTCGGCCTTATCGTCGCCGGCATCATGCTCTCTGCGGCAAGTGCCGTCATCCTAATCATCTTTGGCCTGGACCTTATCAAAAACCAGCGCCGCAACGCCGCCCGCCTGTCCTACATCCTTATTGCATTCACCGTCGTCGAGCTTTTGGTCGACGTGATGCTCCAGGGCATCGGGCCCTTCCTACTGCGTCCCGCGATCCAGCTCGGCATCCTTGTTGCACTTTCGGCAACCGTCGACCCCACGCTGCGTCAGGAGCGCGAACTGCAGCGCCGCCTGCAGGAGATGCTCGACCGCGACGCCGCCGCCGAGGGCATGCTCGGCCGCGATGAAACCGGCGAGGGCTACATCAAGCTCAACTACTTCAACCTGTTCTGGGTGTTCTTTGTCTGCTGCATACTCGGCCTGATCGCCGAGGACATCTGGCACATGACGGTCGACGACCCGGGCGTCTATCAGAACCGCGCCGGCATGCTGTTTGGCCCCTTCAGCCCCATCTACGGATTTGGCGCCGTGCTCATGACCATGGTGCTTAACCGCTTCTACAAAAAGAACCCCATCATCATTTTCCTGGTGAGCGCCCTGCTCGGCGCCAGTTTTGAGGTGTTCGTGGGCTGGTTTATGCAGACCGCGTTTGGCGTGGTCTCGTGGAGCTACTCGCACATAACGCTGTTCGGTTTGCCCGATCCGCTCGTGCGTGATCCTCACGGGCGGACGCACCTGCACGGGCTTCGCCTGCCTGTGGGGCCTGGGCGGCCTCATCTGGATCAAGCTGCTGCTGCCGAGGCTGCTTAAGCTTATCAACAAGATCCCCTGGAAGAGCCGCTACTCGGCCACCGTCATCTTTACCGTTATCATGCTGGTCGACGGCGTCATGACGCTGCAGTCGCTCGACTACTGGTACCAGCGCGTTAACGGCACGGAGCCGGACATTCCCGTCGCACAGTTCTACGGAGAGCACTTCGATAACGAGTACATGGAAAACCGCTTCCAGAGCATGACCATGAGCCCCAAGGATGCGACGCGCGTGTAGCGCTCACCGCGCCCAAAACGCAAAATGCCCGCCGGTATCACACGTACCGGTGGGCATTTTTATAAACGATCCTTCTATCGACGCAAGCCTCTACGCCTCGCGCTCGACCTCACTCACGCATTCGTTCTTGATGGTGCCAACGAGCGCCTGCAGCGCATCGACCACGTGCGGGCGAATGTCCCCGCCGATAAGCACGAGCATGATGTCGTCACCTACGGCAAGCTCGCCGCTTGCCAGCCACACGCGCACATAGCCGATACCCGGCATCGCGCGCGTAGCCTCGATAGCAGACCGTACCTTTTCGGCGTCGTAGTCAAAGACCATGCCGCCCACCCTGTGGCCTGGCGCCACGCCATCGGTCTCGACTCCGCGCACCTCGGCCTTGGGCGTCGCGCGCACCACACCGTTATGCGTCAGATACATCCCACAGCCTGCCGCCGAAGCATCGGCCTTGGCCTCGCGCAGCCAAGCATCAATCGAAGGCATCAATTTGCCACTCTCGAGCATCATTTCTCCCTTACCGTCGTCGAGTAGCTAATTTGGGACGGGGCTTTTTAGCTACTCTCGAACAACTTATTCCTCGACCGGCGTGAGCACCATGACGGCGCGTGTGTTGCTCAGCGACAGCGAACGACAGGTCACAAGCGTTACAACCTTAGTTGTCGAAGCGGCACGATCGGTGGCATCACTCGCCACGGCAGAAGCGCCGTCGAGCATCTCGGACAGGTAGTTCTTGAGTCCGTCGTCGCCCTCAAAATTGGTCGTGCGCGCCTTGGCATACGTGTCCTCGACCACCTTGGTCGCCAGTGGTCGCAGCTTATACGTAGCATCCCGTGTGATGTAATACACAAACTCGATGCTATCGAACGTTGCCTGGTCAGTCGTATCCGAAATCACGTTGAACATCGACCCATCGTTCATATGGTGGCCGTAGATCGTAGTCTGCTGGTCGACCATTCCCGGCGCGGTGTCATCGCTATCCAGGAAAATGGCACCGGACGCGTTAGCCGTACCGTCAAACAGCGTGTTGAGGTATTTGGAGTTGTTGTTGGTCTGCACCACGGGATAGTTGATATTGGTTCCCGGCACGTAAATCCAACCCACAATCTCGGGGTTCGTCTGAGCAAGCGCATCAAAGTCGATAATCGGCACGCCGCTGGCATCCTTATCGCTTACATATTGCTTCTCGATTTTCTGATACGAATCGCTCGCCTGCTTATAGCCAATCTGGGCATTAATAAAGATAGCGGCGGCGGCGACAATCAGGCCGATACCGATGATGATGAGCAGAATGGGAATAATGGAGCGGCGCTTTTTGCGCGGCGGCTCGGTGCAATCCGACGGCGCGGCATGCGATGAAGACCGGGGCGGCTTCTTAGCGGAGCTATAAGACGAAGGACGATATGCGGCCGGCGCGTCCTGTCGACGATGCGTCGCCGGTGTCACGGGGCGCGGCGCGCGCGGCTGCTGAGGAGAGGATGTCCGACCCTGCTGCGCCGCATGGGCGGCACCCGGCTTCGACGGATCGGGAATCTGAGAAGCCTTGAATCGTTTTCCCTGATAATCGGACATGGCTCTCCTTATACTGCGGTGAAACGGCGGAACGCTTAGGCGTCAGCCATCTCCTGCTTCATCTTCTCGATAACCTTGCGGTACTCGGGGTCGCAAGCACCCAGAATCTGCGTGGCATAGATGGCGGCGTTCTTGGCGCCGTTGATGGCAACGCAGGCCACGGGCACGCCCGAAGGCATCTGCACCATCGACAGCAGCGAATCCATGCCGCCCAGGTCACTCGTCTTCATAGGCACGCCGATAACCGGCAGCGGCGTAAAGGCAGCCACGACACCACCCAAGTGAGCGGCCTTGCCGGCGGCGGCGATAATCACTTTGATACCGCGATCGGCGGCAGTCGAAGCCCACTCGTGGACCTTCGCCGGCGTGCGGTGCGCGCTCGCAATGACGAGCTCATAGGGCACACCCAGTGCCTCGAGCTCGGCGGTGCAGCCTTCCATAACGCCCAGATCGGACTTGGAACCCATGATGATCCCGACAACCGGCTTCTGATCTGCCATAAACATAGACCTCCTGTTGAGAGCGGTGACGCAGCGAATCCGCGACCCTTAACTACTGAGAGTAGTATAGCTGCTCCCGTCCCTGCGGTCTGTGGGTGCTCTGCGGCGGCCCGGTGTTTTCATCTGAACTCCCGTTGCTACGCAAAGTCGTTCAGATGAAAACA